>CAZEMN010000125.1:0-5329 GCA_964513335.1 uncultured Zetaproteobacteria bacterium
AAAACAACAAGATAATACAGCAGATTCATAAACTCGTCGCTGATTTCAACGTTAGTTGTTAAATGTCCGATTTTGAACCGCCTGTGAAGCTCTGCATGTGGCTTTATTTATGTTGTTGTTAGTATAATGTCCCATTCCCTTGAAAATCAGGGCTGCGCTCCATAAGAGAGTATCATCCCCTTTCCCGTGTTTAATTACTGAAAAGGACTCCGATCCATTAACCAGGAAGGTGCAAAGCATGACAAAAAATAAAGATGCTCAGCCCACATTCGCTGATCTGAATTTGGCCCCTCCGCTGCTCAAGGCACTGGAAGACGTCGGTTATGAAACACCCACGCCCATTCAGGCACAGACCATTCCTGTTCTTTTGCAAGGCAAGGATGTGGTGGGTCAGGCGCAGACAGGCACCGGCAAGACCGCTGCATTTGCGTTACCCTTGCTTTCCCGTATTGATTTAAGCCAGAAATCCCCGCAGTTACTGGTGCTGGCGCCAACACGCGAACTGGCCATTCAGGTTGCCGAGGCATTCCAGACGTATGCCCATCATATGAAAGGGTTTCATGTGCTGCCGATTTACGGTGGCCAGAGCTACGATATTCAGTTGCGCCAACTCAAACGCGGTGTGCATGTTGTGGTCGGTACGCCGGGCCGGGTGATGGATCATATGCGTCGCCGTACATTGAAACTGGACAAGCTCCAGGCGCTGGTTCTTGACGAAGCCGATGAGATGTTGCGCATGGGCTTTATTGACGATGTGCAGTGGATTTTAGAACAGACGCCGGAGCACCGCCAGATCGCGCTGTTCTCGGCCACCATGCCGCCGGCGATCCGTAAAATCGCCGAGCAACAGTTGAACAACCCGCAGCAGATTACAATCAAGGTGAAACAGACAACAGCCGAAACCATTCGCCAACGTTACTGGATGGTCAGTGGCAGGCATAAGCTGGATGTGCTGACCCGTATCCTTGAAGCCGAACCGTTTGATGCCGTACTCATCTTTGTGCGTACCAAAGTCGCCACCGAAGAACTCGCGGATAAACTTGGAGCGCGTGGTTATGCGGCGACGGCACTGAACGGCGATATTGCCCAAAAGCAACGTGAGTCGACGGTCAACCGCCTGAAAAAAGGCCATCTGGATATTCTGGTGGCAACCGATGTGGCGGCGCGCGGACTGGATGTATCGCGTATTTCGCATGTGATTAACTATGATATCCCGCACGATACTGAATCCTATGTGCATCGTATCGGACGTACCGGCAGGGCAGGCCGCGCGGGTGATGCGATTCTGTTCGTCGCACCGCGTGAGAAGCGCATGCTCTATGCCATTGAGCGGGCGACGAAGAAGCGGATCGACCAGTTCGAGATGCCAACTACCGAGGCCATCAACGACAAACGTATCGCCGAATTCAAGCAACGTATTACCGATACGCTGGAATCAGAGGAGGGAATGGAACTGTTCACCGATATCATCGAACAATACCGGCAAGAGCAAAATATTCCGGCCAGCGAGATTGCTGCGGCGCTGGCCAAAATGGTGCAGGGTGATAAACCGTTGCTGCTGAAAGATGAACCAAAACATAAGCCACAACGCAGCGAACGCAATCCACGTTTCGATGCGCCGGAAGACAAGCGCAAGAGTATGCGCAAATTCTCCCGTAATCAGTTGGAAGATGATGATATCAAACAGAATCGCAAGCCGGGGCGGGAGCGATCTGCAACACGATTATCAAATGAACCAAAGCCGGAACGGGGCATGGAGCGTTACCGTCTGGAAGTCGGCGATATCCATGGCGTAAAGCCGGATAATATTGTCGGTGCGATTGCCAGTGAACTTGGCCTTGAGAGTGAATTCATTGGACATGTGAAGATTATGGATGATCACAGCACGGTAGATCTTCCGGAAGGCATGCCAAGAGCCATCTTCAAGGAATTAAGGCAGGTGTGGGTATGCGGTCAGCAGCTCCATGCGTCACTGCTTTCAGGCGAACCCAGCGCCACAAAGACGCCAAAGAAAAAGTTCAAAACCGCAGGCGCCGACAAGCGTCCAAATCGCAGGAAACCGGGACGCGAACATTCGGCAAGTAACACAGGAAGAAAGGCGCCAAGACGAAAAAAAAGGTGATAGTATAAGATGCTGGAATGTTAGAATTGGCTCCTTTGGCCCATATATCCGCGTGCTATGCTCATGAAAGGAGCAGGACATGCATATCGATGCTTATGAATTCGGACGTATTGTCATTGACGGCAAGGAATATATTCAGGATATCATCATCTATCCGGACCATGTCCGCGCCGAATGGTGGCGACGGGAAGGCCACTATCTGCATGAAGAGGATATTGCCGAAATACTCGATGATCCACCTGAAACGCTGATCATCGGTCAGGGCTTCTCCGGCTGCATGCATGTTCCGGAATCGCTGGTCAATAAACTGGAAGCGCGTGGCATCAACGTACATGTCGCCAACACGCGGGATGCAGTCACGGCTTACAATCGATTCAGCACTACCAAGGCTACCATCGCCGCATTACATCTGACCTGTTAGGGGCCATATCGGCCATGAAATGGCAATTAGCCTTTCACGCACAGCAACTGTTTCAACGTATGCACGACCTCGATAAGGTCTGACTGATTTGCCATGACCTCGTTGATGTCCTTGTAGGCCGCCGGAATTTCGTCAATCACGCCCTTGTCCTTGCGGCACTCAACCCCTGCCGTCTGCTGCTGCATGTCTTCAAGCGAAAACGTCCGTTTGGCCTGATGCCGACTCATGCGCCGCCCCGCGCCATGCGCACATGAACAGAACGATTCCGTATTCCCCCTGCCACGCACAATATAGGAAGCCGCACCCATCGAGCCGGGTACAATGCCCAAATCTCCCGCCTGCGCCCGGATTGCACCCTTGCGCGTCAGCCACACCTCGCGGCCAAAATGCCTCTCCCTGGCGACATAGTTATGGTGGCAGTTGATGGCTTCTTGGGTCAGCGAGAATGGCGGTAGATGCATGCGCATCGCCTCAACGATCAAATCGAGCATCTCCTCGCGGTTGATACGGGCATAGTCCTGGGCCAGATCGACAGCCCCGACATAATCGCTGAACAATTCTGATCCTTGTTGCAGGTAAGCCAGGCTCCTGTCTGGAAGATGAACATGTTTACGCTGCATTTCCTGCTTGGCCAAGCCGATAAAATGCTGGCCAATCCGGTTGCCGAAACCGCGGCTGCCCGAATGCAGCACCACCCAGACGCGCTGCGCTTCATCCAGACAGACCTCGATGAAATGATTACCGCCGCCCAGCGAACCGATCTGCAGCATCCATTTGTCGGTCACCAGCGATGGATAGTTGTCGGCAAATGCCCGCACGCGGCTTTGAAGCTTGCGCACGGCATGCGGGCGGATGTCATCCCTTGCATGCCCGGCAAAGCCAACCGGCACGCGGCTCTCAATACCGAAACGAACAGCCTTGAGGTTATCGGGCAGCTCGTTGGCCGTAAGCGATGTGCGCACAGCGACCATGCCACAGCCGATATCAACGCCCACAGCTGCCGGCACAATCGCATCCACGGTCGGAATCACAGCGCCGATCGTGGCCCCGAGCCCCAGATGCACGTCCGGCATCGCCGCAATATGGTGATGGATAAACGGCAGTGCTGCGACATTTTGCAGCTGCTGCTGCGTTGCCTTGTCAATATCGTTGGTCCAGACCTTCACCGGCGTTGCGTTGCTGGCCTCCAATATCATTCGAACTGGCATATAATTATTATGGCGCATCCTCGGCTGTGGGGATACCTCTTGATTCCCTATATTGCTGTAAATTCGTATGAGGTGGTTGACCACCTGCTTTCCGTCAGGTTTGGTGTTAGCGACATCAAACGTCAAGGAGGAGAAGCAGATGGCCGGGTACGAAATTAGCTGGACAGGAGATCAGGTGAAAGGACTTGTTGATCAAGCGGTCAGTAGTTCCCGGAATGCGGTAGCATTGCCTGGAGCAAAAGCGTTGCTGTCGTTGTTGAAATAGACCCAGGCGTAGTCGGCTTGTGCGTCCTTAATGCGCCGGCTCCATTCGGCCAGTTCCTGCTCGCTGTAGCTTTGCGCATACCATGGATTGCCATGCAATCGCAGATAGATATCCGGGGTGGTGACAATTAGATCGTCGGGTAGTTCCGGGGCGGAAACAGAGCAAAAACCAACCTGTTTTTCACGCAGAGCCTCATAAACCTCCTGCCGCCACCAGCTGGCATGGCGGAACTCAATGACATTGCGAAAACCCGGGTTCATGCCGTCCAGCACGCGGGTCAGGGCCTCCTTCGAAAAGGGCAGGCCGGGTGGCAACTGGAACAGGATGCAGCCGAGCCTCTCCCCCAGCCCGGCCAGTACATGGTACAAATCTTCCAGCAATCTCCCGCAATCATGAAAGCGCTTCTGATGCGTGATCAGTCGCGGAGCTTTCACTGAGTAGGTAAAGTCAGCCGGTGCCTGGCGATGCCAGCGTCGGACGGCTGATTTGGATGGGAAGCGGTAAAAGCTGGCGTTGATCTCGACCGTATCGAACTGCTTGGCATAGAAGGCAAACCAGCGCGAGGCAGGGAGGTTTTCGGGATAGAACAACCCTAGCCAGTGGCGGTAATAGTAGCCGGAACAGCCGATGCGGATGCGCATGACTCAAGCCCGGCCGATGGCCGAAGGTTCGCCGTACCCCTCCGTGTTCCAGCGCAGCAGTTCCATACTGCCAATATAGGCCAATCCTCGTTCAGGTGAGCGGCACGGCAACGATACCGGCAAGGAATATGCCGTCAACGGTGCCGGCACCACCGATGGAGGCGATGGGCGATCCAAGTCTGGCGACATCCCGCGCAGCAGATCGGTGCCGCTCAACACTCCCAACGTGCCGCAAATATAGGCCAGTGGCGCGGCCAGCTCATAATTCACGGAAATAGCCACAATGGCTGCGGCAATGGGCGCGACCAGTGGCGGCGAATCAAATGTATTCTGAGGAGTAACGAATTTATGGGACAGGACTTATGAGTTTTGTAATTGCCTCAACAGATATGGATATCCCAACGCCGGAATCTACAAAGCAAAATCCTACGGTGGTCTCGGTCAAACAACCCTTTGCCCCCTGGTCAAATTCATTCCACTTTCTCAACCCTGTCTACAAAGTCCAGCAGTTGGTTGGACAACTTTATGGTTTGCGCCGCTTCGTGTTCTTTCTTAATTTTACCTACCAAACGATCCCCCTGCATGACGAGTGTTTTATTACGAAAGTTTTTGATTAAATCTTTGCTAACCCGTTGCCAGGTGTTTGCCAGATCGGCACGCCGAACATTCAAT
>CAZEMN010000126.1:0-5293 GCA_964513335.1 uncultured Zetaproteobacteria bacterium
ATCATCTGCCAATGGTAGGGAATTTTGTCATGGATGCACGTTTTGTACAAATTGGCACGAACTTTGCCTGTAATCCTGGCATGGAACAGCACGGGAACGAGTATGACGTCACCCAGAGCGTTAAAGTGACAGATGTGCAGTTGGTGAGCCGGGAGGTTTGCGGGTTGTATTCGGCGCTTTACCCGAACGCATCGACAATGGAATTGCAAAAAGCTTTTGTAGATACCGGAAGATTATTTTATGGGGATTATCCGGGATATCTGCCATGCGATACGCCATATCATGATTTACAGCATACACTGGATGTTACGCTGGCAATGGCACGGCTAGTCAGCGGCCATGAAAGCAGGCACTCGAAGGCAGAACAGATTGGTGCTTCCGGCGCGTTTCTGGGACTTGTTTCGGCATTGTTGCATGATGCGGGCTATATGCGTAAACGTATGGACCGCTACCATACCAATGGTGCTGAATATACACGCACCCATGTGTCCCGGAGTGGCCGCTTTATGGCCGAATATTTGCCAACACTGGGTCTGGATAAGGCCGTGCAGACATGCGCATGCCTCGTTCATTTCACCGGTTATGAAATGCTGGCGTCCGAGATTCCGCTGAAAGACCCCAAATTAAGATTATTGGGAAAGATGCTGGGTACCGCCGACCTCATAGCCCAGATGTCCGATCGTTGCTATCTGGAAAAGTGCCGTGACCGCTTGTATCCGGAGTTTGAGGCTGCCGGCATGCTGGCCAGACATGCACCGGGTGGTAGCTATATCTCACAGGAGGATCTGATTTTCAGGACACCCATGTTTTTCGAACATGCCATGTGCGAAAGGCTCGATGGCGTTCTTAAAGGCGTGTATCATCATGCCGATCAACATTTTTTTCCGGAGAGTAATTTCTACATGGAGGCGCTGGAGAAAAACCGGGATTATCTGATGCAGGTCGTGGAACATCGCGATCCATCCATGTTACGCCGCCGTTCTCCACCTACACTGGCAGCATCTGCGTTAAACTGATTCTAACCTGAACTATTCACGAATACTGCAGGCTAAGGCTAAATCTCAAGTACGATTTTTCCCGTCATCCCGGCTGTCTCAATCAGACGATGCGCATCTGCAGCCTGTTCAAGGGTTAATATGTGGGACACATGCACGCTAAGGCTTCCATCATCAAAATAGGCCGCACATCGTTTCAATATATCAGATTGGTGGTGTGCTGCATTTTTCAGGCTCATGACCATCGGTGTCAACATCAACTCCTGTGAGATACGGATATTCCGCAGGCGAACGGTTTGCCAGTCTGTATCTTCGGGAACCTGCAAAATTGTTACCAGATCACCATAGGTGCGAACTGCCGGAATCAGTTGTTTGAAGGCGTCGCCGCCAACGGTGTCAAAGGCTACATCCACTCCCTTGCCGTCCGTCCATTCAAGTAATGCCTGTGTAACATCCTGTTTTTTGTAGTTGATGACATGATCCGCTCCAAGACTGCGCGTAAAAGTGGCTTTTTCATCGGAACTGACTGTGGTTGCTACATTGCAGCCGCCGATCCTGGCGAGTTGGATCGCTACATGCCCGACACCTCCCGCTCCGGCATGCACAAACACCTTCTGTCCGGCCTGAATTCGGGCGCGGTCAAACAATGATTCCCATGCAGTAATCAGGACAAGTGGTGCTGCTGCCGCTTCTATAAAATTCAGCGATGCGGGTTTTTCTGCCAGGAACCATTCAGGCACGACGGCAAACTCGGCATTGTTGCCCGGTGCAAGTCCGATGCCGCCATGGCAGTAATAGACGGCATCCCCCGGTTTGAATCGGGTGACGGATTCACTCACAGCTTCAATAATACCTGCACCGTCGCAGCCGAGGATGGTTTCCTGCTGTTCCCGGGCGTACGTGCCGCTGCTTCTCAATTTAGTGTCAATCGGATTAACGCCTGCGGCCTTCAGGTGCACCAGTACGTCATACGGATGAGTGAGAACGGGTTTTTGCATTTGTCGTGTTTCGAGTACGTCTGGATTTCCCGGTTTACTCATGATGATGGCTCTCATGATTACCTCCGATCGTTATGCATTTCTTCTGGCAAAGCAGAATGACTAAAGTATCATTAACAGATGGGCAAACACAATCGGGATTTTCATCGTATCACGCTACTGGATACGACCTTACGCGACGGAGGCCAGACAGCAGGGATCAGTTTTTCTGCCGAGGATAAGCAACGCATAGCCGAACGCCTGGCCGAATTCGGCATGGACTATATCGAAGGCGGCTGGCCTGGCGCCAGCCCCAAGGATGATCATTTCTTCGAATTGGTGCGCTCCCGGAAATGGCAAAAATCCAGACTTGTGGCGTTTGGTTCTACCGCCCGTCCGGGCGAACCTCCCAGCCGTGATGCCGGATTAAAAAAACTGCTGGCTTCCGGAGCGGATGTGGCCTGCATTTTCGGCAAAGCCTGGGATTTGCATGTTGAAAGAGCGCTGGGTATTTCACTGGAAGACAACCTGAAACTGGTACACGATTCGATCGCCTATCTGAAACGGCACTTTTCCGAGGTGCTGTTCGATGCCGAGCATTTTTTTGATGGTTACGAAGCACATCAGGAATATGCCGTGCAGGTTCTTGATGCTGCGGCGGATGCGGGTGCGGATGCGCTGGTGTTGTGTGATACCAATGGAGGCAATCTGCCGTTTACCATCAGTCGGGTCGTTGCTGATGTTGTCGCCCGTTTTCCGGATGCCGTGGTGGGTGTTCATGCGCATAACGATAGTGAGTTGGCCGTTGCCAACTCTTTGGCGGCGGTGAATGTGGGCGCAAAGCATGTGCAGGGTACGATCAATGGCATCGGCGAACGCTGTGGCAATGCAAACCTGACTTCCATTATCCCCAATCTGGTAATGAAAATGGGGTTGGATTGCGGTGTTGGCAAGGATGAACTGGCCGGATTGAAGGCATTGTCGGATTTTGTTAACGAAATGGCCAACAGGTTGCCCTGGCGGCATCAGCCCTTTGTTGGCCTGAATGCATTCGCGCATAAGGGGGGCGTGCATGTATCGGCAGTACGCAAGTTGGCCAAATTGTATGAGCACCTGCCACCGGAATTGGTGGGCAACCGGCAGCGTATCACGGTGTCCGACCAGTCCGGACGAAGCAACGTGCTGGTGATGGCAGCCAAGGCCGGATTCGGGATAAAGCTGGATGAAAAAGATCCTGCTGTCGCGGAACTGGTAAAGCAGGTCAAGAAACTGGAAGACCATGGTTTTGCCTTTGAAGGTGCGGAGGCATCATTTCATTTAATGTTGCTGAAAACCAAGAAGAAATTTCGTCATTTCTTCGAACTGAAAGGGTTTCGCGTGATTGATGAAAAACGCAGACACGATGAAACGCCGCTGGCCGAAGCGACGGTGATGGTGCGTGTCGGCGAAAAAATGGCGCATACCGCAAGTTTGGGAAATGGTCCGGTCAATGCCATAGATCGAGCCTTGCGGGCGGCGCTTAAGGATTTCTATCCGACCCTGAAAGATCTGCGGCTTATTGATTACAAGGTGCGCGTTTTGACCACGCAGAAGGCCACGGAAGCCGGCGTGCGCGTTCTAATCGAATCCACCGATGGACAACGCAAATGGGGTACGGTTGGCGTTTCCACGAATATTATTGATGCCAGCTATCAGGCGCTGGTGGATGCAATTGAATATAAACTACTGCTGGATAAGGTTTCACCGCCCGCTTGATGAATGGAGGGTGGAGCGGGGATTGTGTTCTTTTTTCTGCCGGGGGATGATGAGATATGGAAAAACCACCTCAGGCCATCAGTTTCGATGTGGTCGGCACATTCCTGCATTTTGCCGAACCGGTAGCGGAAACCTATGATCGATTTGGCCGCGAATACGGGCTGCGGGCCAGCACAACAACCATCCGAAAACGAATCGATATGGCCTTTCAGGTGGCCCCGGGCATGGTGCCGTCCGGGGATGAAGATGCAACCGCATTTGAACGCGAGTGGTGGCTGAAGCTGGCCGGGCGAGTGTTTGGGTGCGCGCCGGATGATAAAGACTTTTTGCGTTGTTTTGATGCATTGTTTTCGTATTATGCTGGTGCGAATGCATGGCAGATGAATCCGGAATTTCCTGATTTTCTGGTGCGTTTGAAAGAAACAGGCGTCAAGCTTGCCATTATTTCCAACTTTGATGCGCGTTTGTACGGGTTGCTGGAGTCGTTCTCACTTACTGGTTTGTTTGATGCGGTTATTCTTCCCCGGGATGCGAGATTTCAGAAACCGCAACCCGGGATGTTCCGGTTTGCATCGGTGCAATTGGGGATCACGCCTTCTGGCATACTGCATCTTGGCGATCAGGAGGACGAGGACGTGCAGGCAGCCAAGAACGCCGGTATGGAGGCATTACTGTGGTCGTTTCCTGTAGAGAGTGCCGAACGCGCCACGCGTAGAGTACTATCAATCTGGGAGTGATTGAATTAACCCGGCAGGCACACCGGACAAGATTGTTGTGGCTAAGGTGGAGAAAGTGAGCACTGGCCACGTTCGGGATTTGGTTCAACTTTGCATCCCAAAATATCGGCCAATGCATCGGCATTGCCAATGTGTTCGTCTTCAAGCCAGATTTGCGGTACGGTAATCGGCGTTGCATTTCCCACGATGGGCTTAACCCGGGCCAGCATCTCATAGAGGGCTACGGGTTGCTTAATGACATCACGGTAATCATAAGTGATATGCGCCTGGTCCAGATATTTGCGGGCGCGCTTGCAATGCGGGCAGCCATGCTTGCCGAATAGAACATTTCCCCGCAATGGACACTGCGCTGCATGGGCTTCGATGACGGTTTGGCTGAGTATGCCACGGTTCAGTGCCGACCCTTGGGAAATGATTCGTCCATTCACCAGAACAATCGGTGCATGCCATCCGCCCTTGAGCAATGGCCGCCACCATTCGGAGAGCCAGTCACGAATATCAAGACGAACCGGAACACCGGATAATTCATGGGCCAGGGTATCCAGAATCACATCCGATGTTAGCGAACACTCGCCACAGGGCACCTTGATGCTGAATGGCCCCCAGCTTCCCGCCCATCGGAACAGGATAATCTCAATGGCCATGCATGCGATCTCCTTCTAACCCGGACTATTCACAAATACTGCCGCGCCCTTGGCTTGTTCCTTTGCTCGCAACAAATCCCTCGTCGGTCGTCCGTATGCATGGCTACGACCTCCTTCCTTGGAATTCGTTGCGAACAAAGTCCCGGCGCAATCATCACGGCGATTTATGAATAGTCCGGGTTAAC
>CAZEMN010000127.1:0-5209 GCA_964513335.1 uncultured Zetaproteobacteria bacterium
GATACAAATGCCAATCATGGTGATAAAGGCGAGCGTCTGACTGTATAACAGCATGACATTGCCAAAACGGAAGGCATTGCCAACGATGATTACATACAACACCATGTAAACAGGGCTGGTCTGGCCCCCATCCAGCCACATACCCATGCCAGTGAGATACACATCAAAAACAGGTGCCAGAAGCATGCGTGGAACGGCATATGGCGCGTATTGCACCCATGCAATACAAACGAGGTTAAAAGCAATATACAAACCGACCGAGATCAGACAGAAGGTCTGGTGCTCTGCGAAAAGGGGCGCGTGCGCCATAATGTAGGCCAGAAAGATAATGGAAAGGACAAGCCGGACGGCGATTTGCAGCAATTGTGTTTTGACCGTAGCCGCTTTGCTGTCCAACAGCCCCATTTGCTTCCATGGTTGTATGTGTTTGCGTTGCATCCCCTTCCTCCGTACAAGTTGCTAACCACGACGTTAATAAAGCCACGTGCAGAGCCCTCACAGGCGGTTCGGATCAAGGCATGGTGCGCGGGGAATGGCCGAGCCTTTGCCAAGCGCCGTAACGTGTGGAACCGGGCCGCCTGTGGGGGCTCCCACCGGGCGAGCCGCTGGGCGGCCATCCACTGCGTTGCGCCAGCTTACCATAGCCGTGCTATGCCCGCGCCAGCGCGCCTTGCGGACTGACCCGCCCGGCGGCTCGCTGCATGTGGTTTTATTAACGTTGTGGTTAGTATCATAGCGGTCTTTGTCAGGCGCGCAATACCACACCTGTAAATGTTCGAAGCTGTTGATATTTGTGTTAGGATCGCCATGTTTTTATTCATTAAATTAATACTGGAGCAATGCCTTGCTATATGTAGCAGTGCGCGCGGCCCGACGCGCGGGAGATTTGCTGGTCCGGATATTCGACGATCGGGACGGATTACGCGTGGAGGAGAAAAAAGATCGTGATTATGTCACCGAAGCAGATCGCAAGTCTGAAGCTCTGATTATCCGCGAAATTCATCAACACTACCCTTCACATGGAATCATTGCCGAGGAATCCGGCAGCAGGAATCCGGATGCGGATGTACAATGGCATATTGACCCGTTGGATGGCACAACCAATTTCATCCATGGGCATCCGCATTTTGCCGTGTCCATCGCGGCATGGAGGCAGGGCAAGCCGCTGCTGGCCGTGGTGCATGATCCGATGCGCAATGAAACCTTTGAGGCCCAGAACGGGAATGGGGCTTTCCTCAATCGTCGGCGGTTACGCGTGGGCCCGGAAAAAGAAGTTACCGATGCCATATTCGCCTCAGGCTTGCCACCCTACAGGCGGGAGCAGTTGCCAATTTTCCAGAAGCGGATGGAGGCGTGTATGCGGGAGGCCAGCGGTTATCGGCGTGGCGGTTCGGCGGCACTGGATCTGGCCTATGTGGCGGCAGGACGACTGGATGCTTATTGGGAGGCGGGCCTGGGTTCGTGGGATGTTGCCGCCGGTATTCTCCTGGTACAGGAGGCGGGCGGTATAGTGACAGGGCTGGATGGTGGTCGGGTGGATTTGAAGAAAGGAGACGTGCTGGCGGCCAATCCGGTGTTACATGAAGGCTTCAGACAGATTCTGACCTCGGCTATCTAACCTGCATTATTCATAAATTACTGTGATGATTGATTCGGACTTCCAGCCCTCGCCTTGCGGGCGACCTTACGTTCGTCCAAACGGGTTTTGTGCGCTAATACCCTTCCTGATGTAAGAGCAGGAATCCTGTTAAACCCGTGGCAATGATATCGGGTAACCATGCGGCAAACCCGGGAGGCAGGTACGCTGCCGCAGCAGTGATCTGAGCCGCGGAACCCATAACATAAGCGCCGAGCCCCAACACAATGGAAGCAGCGATACCCCATGAGGCCGCGCCCAAGCGGCTGCCCATATGCATGCACAATGCGGCAGCCAGCAATACCATAACCAGACATAGTGCGGGAACCGCCAGTTTTCGATGCAGGGAAAATCGGAAGCTGGCCGATGCCAGACCTGCCTGTTCCAGGTTTTTCGCATAATGCATCAGTTCAAGGAAGCGCATATGGCGGGGACTGGGTGGATCGGCCGTGTCGGGGCCTGTTACGGAAGCCAGTTGCAAGTGGGCCAGATGGCTTAAAGCCATGCCGTCTTCCCTGGGATGGCTGATATTGACGTCCGTAAGTGACCAGACGCCATCATGGTATGAGGCGCGTGCGGCATCCACGCGTTTCTTCCAGTGGCCGGCATCATCTGTTTTCAACATTACCAGATAGAACTGCTGCTCGCCGGATTGTTTGCCCAATGGTTGCAGGCGGAAGAAACGACGGCCATCCTTCAGCCACTGGATACCGTGCCGGGCATCCGGACGATGGTGAATATTAACCCGATCAATCGTGTCGAGACGCTGGTTGGTCACCGGGGCGATCCATTCACCGACAATAAATGTGATCCCTGCCGCCAGAATTGCCACAGCCAGCAGTGGCATAATGATTTTATTTACCCCCAGTCCCGCCGCCCGCATGGCCACCAGTTCGTGGTTACGTGAGAGTTCGGCGATAAAAATACTGGCTGCAAGCAGCAGGATAACAGGCATGAATTCACCCACCATGAACGGAATCTTGAGTAGCAGATATTCGACCATCAGACTGGTTGTCAGCCCGTGACCAAGATAACGGGCTTTGTCGAAGGCTTCGGCAATTATAAAAATGGCCAGCAGGGTTACCAGAGTGGCAACAACGCGGCCCAGACAGCCAAGGAATATCCAGCGAAACAGGGCGGGCATGGGGTCAGCGTGATTCGGTAGGTGGTATAGTCATGGTCGAATGTTAGCAGCTTGTGATTTTTCTTTCGATGAATGGGAAATTTTCTCAGTATATTAGTGCGTGCATCCCGTTTTTGCGGTGATACACTCCACCGTCCGCATCAGTACGGCGGTACATAACAGTTTTGGAGGTATTGGATGCCCTGGAATGATCAGAATCCGCAAAATAATCCGTGGGGAAACAAGCCCGGCCAACAGCCCCCCGATTTGGACGAGGTGATTCGCCGTTTGCAACAGCGCTTCTCCGGCATGTTCGGAGGCGGAGGCAGTGGTGAGGGCGGGGTAACAGGACCGAGCAAAGGTGCCATGACGGGAGGGGTCGTTATTGCGCTTCTGTTGTGGGTGGCATCAGGCATTTATGTTGTGGCGGCGGACGAGGAAGCCGTGGTGCTGCGTTTCGGCAAGTTCACAACTACCGAGGGGCCGGGGCTGAACTGGCATTTACCCTACCCTGTGGAATCAGTAGAAAAGGTTCCGGTGACCCGTGTGCAGCGGCTGGAGGTGGGTTTTCGCACATTGCCGGGACAACGGGCTCGTGCAATTTCTCAGGAATCCCTGATGCTGACCAAGGATGAAAATATCGTAAATGTTTCTTTCATCGTGCAATACAAGGTCAAGGATGTATCCGAATATGCGTTTAATGTTGCGCATATCGCCAAGGCGGTACGTGATGCGGCCGAATCAGCCATTCGTGAGGTGATCGGGCGCACCTTGATTGATGATGTGCTAACCACCAAGAAAGCCGCAGTGGAAGTGGAGGTGGAAGATTTGGTTCAATCCATTCTGAATGGTTACAAAGCGGGCATTCTGGTTACCGCGGTGAAGCTGCAGAATGCGCAGCCGCCGGAACGGGTGATCAAGGAATTCAAGGATGTGGCCAGTGCGCGTGAGGATAGAGCCCGCGCCAAGAATATCGCCCAGGCTTATGCCAACGATATTACTCCAAAAGCAAGGGGTGAGGCCAAGAAGACCGTGCTGGATGCAGAGGCTTATGCAGCTTCTGTTGTGGATCGGGCTCAGGGGGAATCCAAACGCTTTATCAGCTTGCTGGATGCCTATCGCACTGCACCTGATGTTACAAGGAAACGGCTGTATCTTGAGGCTATGCAAGATGTGTTCTCCAGGGTGGACAAAATTATCATCGATAAATCCGTAGCGGGACGAGTGTTGCCCTATTTGCCCCTGGACAGCATGCGCGGCAAGGTGGAGGTGAAGCCATGAGTACGAAAATGACTTTCGGGTTGATTGTGCTGATACTTGTCGGCTTTATTTCAAACATGGTTACTTATACGGTAGATCAGCGTCAGCAGGCAATGGTATTGCAATTCGGCAATCCCAAGCGCGTCGTGAAGGACCCCGGCCTGCATTTCAAGTTGCCATGGGAATCGGTCACCCGGTTCGACAATCGTCTTCTGGTTCAGGATGCGCCGCCCAACGAGGTGATTACCAAGGACAAGAAGTCGATTCTGGTGGATGCTTACACGCGCTGGCGCATTGTTGATCCATTGAAGGTGTATCAGGTAGCGCGCAATGAAAATGGCGTGGCCGCGCGCATGGAAGATGTGATTCGCAGCAAATTACGCAATGTGTTGGGACGTCACACACTAATTGAAATCGTGTCCGGCGGTGAACATGCTACGCTGCGAACCAAACTGATGCGTACGATTACCAGCAAGGCGGACGGTAATGTGCGCAACATGGGTATCCGTATTCTGGATGTGCGCATCAAGCGCGCCGATCTTCCCCAGGAAAACAGCAATGCTGTGTTCAAGCGGATGAAAGCGGAACGTCAGCGTATTGCCAAGCAATATCGTTCTCAAGGTGAGGAAGCAGCCAAGGAAATTCGTGCCGAGGCTGACAAGAAGCGCAAGATTCTGCTGGCCGGGGCATACAAGCAGAGTGAGATCATCCGTGGTAAGGCAGATGCCAAGATCACCCGTATCTATGCGCAGGCGTATAACAAAGATACGAAATTCTATGCTTTTACACGTTCGTTGCAGGCCTATCGCGATTCTATCGGCAAAGGAACAAAGCTGGTGATCTCGCCTGAATCGGAGTTTTTCCGCTTTTTCGAGCATTCTGGAAAATAATCCGGCCAGAAGAGCCTAATAAGGGTGCGGCGGCATTTGTGAATAATGCAGGCTAGATGGTGCTGACATGAAGGATTTGTGGGTGGCATTGGGTCTGGTGCTGGTGCTGGAAGGCGCGGCTTACGCCTTGTTTCCGGGTAAAATGATTGAGATGATGCGGCGGCTACCCGATGTGCCGCTTCCCGTCCTGCGCGCGATGGGTATTGCGGCGGTCGCGCTTGGCTGGCTGGTGGTCTGGTTCGTACGTCACTAAACTAGTAGTTCGTTCCAATAAAACATTTACAAATAACTATTACCTGT
>CAZEMN010000128.1:0-5104 GCA_964513335.1 uncultured Zetaproteobacteria bacterium
AGTCAATGGGCCATGCGTGTTGGCATGGAAATCGTTGCGTCCACCATGATTGGTCTGGGAATCGGTTACCTTCTGGATCAGTGGCTGGGCACCCGTCCTCTATTCTTGCTGTTATTTTTTCTGTTTGGCGCCTGCGCGGGGTTTCTTAACCTGTATCATGTGTTGCGTCTTGATCACAGCAGAATGAGCAAAAATTCCAGCCAAAACCGGCAGGAATGAATTGATGTTACTGAATGTAACTACCGCTCATGGCGAGTTACTCGAGGCATTCAGGATTATCAACTATCTGGACATATCCTTGCTTGGTATGGACTTGTCGCTTTCAAACTCGGTTATATGGATGTGGGTTGCAGCCATCGCCATGTTGCTGTTCTTTTTTTGCGCGGCGCTTCCGGCAGCACTGGTTCCCGGCCGCTTGCAACTGCTGGCTGAAATAGGGTACCTCTTTATTTTCAATGTGGTGGAAAATAATATTCGGCCTGAGGGCAGACATTATTTTCCGCTGTTATTCACACTATTCTATTTTATCCTTTTCTGTAATTTACTGTGTTTGATTCCGGGCGCATTCAGGCCTACTACGCAAATTGCTGTAACCGGAGCCCTTGCCGCAGGTGTATTCCTCTACACGGCTTTTCTCAGAATCGTAAGGCACGGATTTGGTTTTTTCAGGGCATTTGTGCCAAAGGGGACGCCCGGCTGGCTTTTACCCTTAATGGTTCCCATTGAACTGCTGTCTTTTTTAGCGCGGCCAATGACACTGGCACTTCGGTTGTTTGCGAACATGACGGCGGGAAATACGGTACTGGGCGTGATTGCTGTTCTGGGTCTGGCCATCCCCTGGGTTGTTGCCTGGTTACCGTTGGGTTTATCCGTGGTGCTCATGGCGGCAGAGGTGTTCATTGGATTTATTCAGGCCTATATTTTTACTATTTTAACCTGCGTTTATATCGATGATGCTTTTGGAGAGGATTAAAAAAGCAATGGTATCCGGGCAGGTAGTGAGATAATGAGGCATCAGGAGGTGAGAATATGGATGCAAATGCAGCTTCATTGATTGGCATGGGACTGGCGGCGGCTGGTATGGCCGGGTCTGGAATCGGAATCGGGTATGTCTTCGGCAAGATGATTGAGGCGGTGGCCCGGCAGCCGGAAGCGGAACCGATACTGTCCAAATATGCATGGATTGGATTCGCGCTGGTGGAAGCTATTGCACTGTATGCTCTGGTTATTGCTTTCATTATCATGGGCCAAAGCTAATTCTGAGGGCGGTATGACTCAGTCCGCCTTTGCACAAACAGACAGTGGCTCCGCCGGACTGCCACAGTTCGAGCTCAGTTTTTTTGCCCCCCAAATACTTTGGGAAGCCATAACATTTCTGATTTTATTGTATCTGATGGCGAAATTTGTCATTCCTAAAATCAACAAACTGCTGGATCAACGTGCATCTGTCATTCAAAAGAATCTTGATGCGGCCGCCAGAAACAAACAGGAAAGCGAGCGTTTGTTGGTGGTATATCAACAGAAGCTGGATGCGCTGCATAAAGAAGCCGCTACTATCATGTCACAGGCCCGCAAGGAAATGGCTGACCACCACGCAAGGTCCATGCGCCAACTTGAGGAAGACATCCAACGAAGAAAACAGACATTCAGGACAGAAATTGAATTTGCCAAACAGCAGGCAACGAAAGAGATCAGAAACCTTTCCGCTGAAGCAGCGATATTGGCAGCAGAAAAATTAATTAAAAAGAACGTGGATGCGGACGATGCCAGGCACATTGTTGAGGATGCAATTCAAGAAATTGATCGCCTTAAAAACTAATCCCTGGTCGATACCGGATGGGCGCCCGTTCTGACTCTGGTGTAAGAAAAACCAGCTTTGCAACCCTTGTTTCATTGTGCGAACCTTTCGCGCATAAAGGAAGCGATGAATTGGAGGCCACATGATTTCTGAGTTTAAGCATTCCGATTTGCAAGTCTGCGTATTGGCGGCGGGCAGGGGCAAACGCATGAGATCGAACAAACCCAAGGTGCTGCATAAGGTTCTGGGACGAGCCATGATTGATTATGTTTTGCATACGGTTGAATCGTTGCGGCCCAAGGGAATCGCAGTCGTGACCGGGCATGCATCGGAGATGGTTCAGGCGCATGTGGGGAACCCCCGGAACCTTGAATGGGTCATTCAGGACAAACAGTTGGGAACAGGCCATGCAGTCAGGCAATGTGAAGAGGTGATCTCCGATGTTCGGGATGTGTTGATTGTATGTGGTGATACCCCGTTGCTGCGTAGCGAAACACTGGCGAAACTGGTGGCGGAGCACCGTGAAAGGGATGCCATTGTAACCGTATTGACGGCTGAGGTGGATAATCCGTCGGGGTATGGACGGATTGTTCGGGATGCGGCTGGAAAGGTAACGGAAATTACCGAGGAGAAGGACGCCACCGATGCCCAGCGGCTGATTCGTGAAGTGAGTAGCGGTATTTACTGCGTTCGTCACGATGTGTTGTTCGACTTATTGCATAAAATTGAAAATCATAATACGCAAAGGGAGTATTACCTGCCGGATATTGTGCCGTTGGCCTTGAAAAACGGCCGGTCAGTGGAAACGGTGCGTATGGAAGATGCAGCCGAGATGATGGGAGTTAACGATCGGGTACAACTATCCCGGGTTGAAGACAGGATGCAGGCGAACATTATCCGCGATTGGCAAGAGAGAGGCGTAACCATTGAGAAACCCGAAACGGTGCGTATTGAGGCTACGGTCAGTATCGGTCTGGACACCGTTATTCAGGCCGGGTGCTATCTGATTGGTTCGACCCGCATTGGCGATGAATGCCGGGTGGGCCCGTATGCCGTATTGGTAAATGCATGGCTCGATGATCAGGTGGAGGCATTTGCCTTCAGTCATATTCATAGCGCCAATGTGGCAATGGGAACGAAGATCGGACCATTTGCACGCTTGCGCCCCGGCGCGCAACTGGACGAGGAAGTCCGGGTGGGTAATTTTGTTGAAATCAAGAATTCAGTTGTTGGCCGGGGGAGCAAGGTGAATCATTTGAGTTATATCGGCGACACTGAAATGGGTGCGGATTGCAATATCGGTGCGGGCACGATTACCTGTAACTACGACGGTGCGAATAAACATAAAACGATGATTGGTGATCGCGTATTTGTTGGATCGGATACCAAACTTATCGCACCGGTGGAAATAAAATCCGATGCAACGGTGGGTGCGGGAAGCATTATCACAAAGAAGGTCGAATCCGGTGGTTTGACCTTGTCCGAGCGACCGGATCAACGCCATGTTTCCCATTGGCAACGGCCACGCAAGAAGTCTCGCTGATCGTATGAATCCTTCAATCTGATGTGCGGCATTATCGGGGTTGTGACCCGTGATCATGTGCAGGATCGTCTCATGGATGGTCTTGCGCGCATGGAATACCGTGGCTATGACAGCGCGGGGATCTGTATCCGTGGCCCGGATGGGTTTGAATGCAGAAAAGAGCCGGGGAAACTGATTCATTTACAACACAATCTGGCCGAACACGCCTTGACGGGATCACTCGGAATTGGGCACACTCGTTGGGCGACGCATGGTCCACCAACACGGGAAAATGCGCATCCGCATCTTGGGAATGGTGTGGCGGTGGTGCATAACGGCATCATTGAGAATCACGAAAATCTTCGACAGAAGTTGAGCAAGGGCGGGGCCAGATTCCAGTCGCAGACGGACAGTGAAGTCATCCCCTTATTGTGGTCGTCCCATATGCAGGAGAAGAAAGGAGCCATGGAGGCATGGAAAGCTACGGTAAGGCAACTGGAAGGGGCCTATGCCATTGTGGCGATTGCGGAACAGGGTGATGAAGGTCTGTGGTTTGCGCGCTGCGGCAGCCCTTTGTTGTTGGGGCGGAGTGGGGATGCTGTGTTTGCCGCCTCCGATGCGCTGGCATTGTCCGGTATGGCGGAAGAGGTGATGTATCTGGAGGAGGGGGATACCGGATGCATTTCCCTGAACCACTGCAAGATATGGGATACACATGGAAAAGAAGTCCGGCGAACCTGGCAGGATATGCCTTCGGCAGTACGATCTACCGGTAAGGACGGATTTTCACACTACATGGAAAAAGAGATTTATGAGCAGCCGCGCGTGCTGGCGGACATATTGCAGGCGTATATTGAGGATCATCGGATCATATTTCCGGATGCTCCGTTATTTGATACGGAAAAGTTGCCTGCCCGTATTGTCATGGTCGCTTGCGGCACGTCCTATCATGCCGCGCTGACGGCGCGCTACTGGCTGGAACGCTTTCTGCAAGTATCCGTTGAAGTGGATGTTGCCAGCGAGTATCGCTATCGCGATCCTGTGATTGGGCCGGACACATGGCTGATTACGTTGTCCCAGTCGGGAGAAACCGCAGACACGCTCGAGGCCCTGCGCCTGTTTAAATCTCATACGCCGGATAATCCTGCATTGGCTTTGTGTAATGTGCCGTTTTCCTCGCTGGCGAGGGAGTCTGATGGTGTGATTCACCTGTTGGCGGGCGCGGAGGTCGGGGTCGCATCTACCAAGGCTTATACCGCACAATTGGCCGTACTGGCTCTGTTGGCGCTCAAGATGGCACATGACAGCGGCGCGATGGCGGAGGATATTTTTGAGGGGCATCTTGCCGCAATGCGGGATGTGGTAACCGGTATGAATATGCTGCTACAACAGTCGCAGCAGGTGGCGGCGCTTACCCGTTTATTTGAGTCGATTCATGGCTCGCTGTTTCTCGGGCGTGGCCCCTGCTATCCATTGGCGCTGGAGGGCGCCCTGAAATTAAAGGAAATCTCGTATCTGCATGCGGAAGGGTATGCAGCAGGTGAGATGAAACATGGCCCCATTGCGCTGATTGATGCACAGCTTCCCGTCGTGGTACTGGCGCCACGGCAGTATCATCTGCAGAAGGTGCTGTCCAACCTGCGGGAGGTGCAGGCACGCGGAGCAAAGGTGATTCTCCTGACTGATTTACCGCAGGAAGACTGGCCGCAGGATGTGGATGCGGTAATCGGCCTGCCGGAAGGGGACTATTTTACAACACCGCTATATGCCGCGATTCCCCTGCA
>CAZEMN010000129.1:0-4970 GCA_964513335.1 uncultured Zetaproteobacteria bacterium
GCAAGGCGCATGGCTTCATCGCGATGACCCCGAGCATACAGTAAACGGATATAGGTTGATTGCAGTTCCGCATCGGAAGCAATGATGTCTGGAGAAAGGTGAATAACTTTTCTCATTCCTTTTAGCGCCGCACTCAAACGCTTTTCAGAAAAATCCACCACTGCCAGCCATGCCAGTCCGCGTGCTTGTGCCGCTTTGTTATCCTCTTCGCCTAGCGTGTATTGCAACAGATGTTTGCGGGCCGCATGCATACGGTTACGCTTGACAGCAATGCGGGCCAGTAATAATTCCGCCTTTCCCGCTTCTTTTGCCGCCGGATGTATTTTAATTACTTCTTCCGCGGTTCTTTTTGCTTCGGGCAGCTTTCCCTGCCGCCAATAGAGCCACGCAATCCGCCAGCGGATTGCCGCCGCTTTTTTATCCTGGGGGAATTCCTTGAGCAGGCTGGCCCAGGCCCGTGTGGCATGGCTTACATCCGAATAGCCATGGAAGGATGTGCGTATCTCCTCGGCTTTGGCAATCATCTCCAGAAGCCTCCGGCGATCCTTGTTGTTGATCTGGCTGCTTTTCAACAAGGTATGGGCGCTCTTAATGGCCAGTTCAGGGTTGCCATTCTCCAGAATGGCGCGCACGCCCTCAATGCGTTGATTGCTGGCGGCCATCGCGTGCGAGGACAACATAATAACGCAGATGATTCCCAGAAGATTTTTTTGAAGGTTGGGCAGGCGCATACTCGCGCATTACGCAAGACTTATGCCGGATTTAACCCGCATGATTCACAAATGCTACCGCACCCTTGCCTGTTCCTTTGTCTGCAACGAATTCTTTGTCAGTCGTCCGTATGCATGGCTGCGACTCTCCTGGCAAAGCATCCGTTGCGACACATGCGGCTTGGCGCACAAAAAGGTCAAAGACCGTTTGGGCGAACGCAAGGTCGCTCGCAGGGTGAAGGTCGAAGGCCCGAATCAATCACCACGGTGATTTATGAATAATACAGGTTGAAATGCCGTTGCACCCGGTATTCCGGGATTTATCGGGGGTGAAGACCTTTTTTCTTGATCTTTTCAACCAAAGTGGTTCGATTCATCGTCAAAAATCTGGCGGCCTGATTCTTATTCCAGTCAAAACGTTCCAGTGATGAAATAATCAGGTGGTTTTCAAATTCATCCACCAGTGATTTAAAATCGACGATTTCTTCCGTGGCCACATCGACTTCGAAGGCTTGCTGAATTCGATGCCCTGTGCCCAGCATTCTGGAAGGTAAATCATCAGGCTGGACAATACCGCTGCGCTTCAGGGTTGCCAGCCGTTCCATCAGATTCTGCAATTCACGCACATTTCCCGGCCAATGGTAGTTCAGCATGATGGCCTTCGTCTCATCCGAAAAGCCCTCGATCGAAGATTGCTTCAGAGCATTGAAATGCTGGGTAAAGTGATCTGCCAGAAGCAGCACATCGTCGCTGCGTTCGCGTAAGGGAGGAAGTTGAATGGGGATGACATTCAACCGATAATACAGGTCTTCCCGGAATCGGGATTTACCAATTTCATCTTCCAGATTCCGGTGGGTGGCGGCGATGATACGCACATCCACATCAATACTTTGGCTACTGCCGACAGGTTCGAAGCAGCGTTCCTGTAATACACGCAGCAATTTGACTTGCAGGCTGGGACTCATGTCTCCAATCTCATCCAGGAAGATTGTGCCGCCATTGGCGACCTCAAAGCGGCCTGGACGTGCGCGAACGGCCCCGGTAAACGCGCCTTTAACGTGCCCGAACAGTTCGGATTCCAACAATTCTTCGGGAATGGCGCCACAATTCATCGAAACCATCGGTTTTTTGGCGCGTGTACCCGCATTGTGCAGCATGCGGGCCAGTACCTCCTTGCCTGTTCCCGATTCCCCGGTGATCAGCACCGTGCTGTCCGAATCATGCAGGAGTGCAACCGTTTGCCTGATTTTATTGATGGCATCACAGTGCCCAATGAGCGTGTTCTGTGACTCGGTAGCCTGTAATTTTTGTTTCAGTTCCCTGTTATCCTGTTGCAGGCTGCGTTTTTTAAGGAGTTCTTCAATGCGTATCAGGAGTTCATCAAAATCAAAGGGTTTCTTGAGAAAATCATCAGCGCCAAGGCGGATTGCATCCACGGCGGTATCTACTTCAGCGTAACCAGTCATCATAATCACGCCCATATCCGAATCGGTATGGCGGAATTCACGCAACAGTTCAATGCCATTTCCATCCGGCAGACGGACGTCCAGCAGTGCCACATCAAACTTACCATTCTGCATTGCTTCTCTGGCCCGCATGGCATTGGAGCAGCGTGTGACATGGTACCGGCCATGTTCCAGCGATTCTTGCAGCGCCAGACACAACTCGTCTTCATCATCCACTAGCAGAATGTAGGCCGCCTGTTTCAATGGTTCCTCCATACCCTTTGCTTGAGAAGTCAAAATAATGACACGCTATCGCCTGATGGCAAGCACTAAAGTCGAGAGAAAACCTACCGATAGGATTAATCGTATTCCCGGACATGTTCATGCCTGTCCGCGCAAGGAGTGAATAAATGGCAATGACTGTTCATCCCGTGGATGGCCTGATTAACCGGCTGTTGCAACAAAACAATCGCCCTGGAAAAGCGGATACCGGTGTTTCCGGCCGGGATGTCTTCCCCCGTGACCATGTTCAGATTTCCGGAGAGGCACACCAGCAGGCCCGGACATCGGGAGATTCACCTTCACGTCTGGAGAACCAGTTGCTTCAGATGTACACACGCCACGGGTACACCGCATAGTGTCAAATATCCGGCTACTCATCGTTGAGGATGACGATGCCCTGGCGGCACTACTGGAAGAATATTTTCTGGAAGCCGGCTATGCCGTGACCCTGTATCGCCGGGGGGATACAGCCCTCGCCGCATTAAAAACGGAAGCTTTCGATTTGATTTTAAGTGATATTGTTCTGCCTGGAGCAGATGGCCTGAACATTCTGCATGAGGCCGGCGGGCAGCCGGAGAAGACGCTGGTTATCCTGATGACCGGCTATTCCGGTATTGAAGATGCGCTCAATGCCGTGGAGCAGGGGGCTTATGATTTTGTCAGCAAACCGTTTCAGTTACCGGAAATTCGCGTGCGGCTGGACAATGCCGCGCGCTATCAGTCGTTGCTCAGAAAATGGATGGCATCACAAAACGTGCCACTTCAGCTTGTGAATGTTCGCGGTCAAAGTGTTCTGCGAGCTTACGACAGCCAACAAGGTGGAAGGTAGTCGATGAATATATTGATTGTTGAAGATCAGGAGGCGGTTCGGGAAGTTATTGCGGAAACGGTTCGCGGTCTTGACGACAATCTGTACCTGGGTCAGGCATCATCATTGGCTGAAGCGCGCACGTTATTTTATGCCGGACATTGGGACGGGATCGTGACCGATTACAATCTGGGTGACGGAAAAAGCCTTGAAATGATTGAGGAACTGCGTCATCAGGGGCAACAGTTACCCATTATCATGGTTAGCGGTTTTTTATCTCCGGATCGGATGCGAAAGGCGGAATCCCTTGGTGTAGATCACATTCTTCCCAAACCGTTCAATCCCGCTGAATTACAGGATTGCCTACAGCAGTCTTTCGTCACCAAAAAGGAAGGTGCGTCTGTCCTGAATGAGGAACAGGTAGTGAATAACGGGAAAGACCTGTATTCATCACACGGGAAGCTGTTGCCAAAATTGTTTGATATGGATCGTAATCAGAGTTTGCTGTTTCGCATCATTAATGACCTGCCCAAACATCAGGATGTTGCCCGCGTCTGTGGCTGTGCCCTGGCCATCGCCATGGATATTGTACGTTCGGATCGCGGTTTTGTCGGGCTGTTTGATCGCGGTGCGCACCGGTTGATTCAGATTGCCTATCAGTGTAGCGAAGAAAAACATGAACTCGAGCGGGCACCTGCAAGCTGTTCGCTGGCGGAAACACCCTTCTCGTCCCTTCTGCTTTGGGGAAAGGAATTTATTGAGGGGACAATGGTTGAAGGAGAAAATTATTCCTGTTGGCCAAGTGTGACAGCGGATGATTTTATGGCCATACCGCTTCGTTTACAGAGTGTATCCATGGGCGTGCTTTGTGTTATGGACAGAAATGCCGAAGATGAAGTGTCTGAACAGGATCGAAATTTGTTGGGCATGTTGATGCGCCAACTCGATATGTTACTGGATAATCGTGCGGTGCATGCTTCGCTGGCAGCCAGCATGAAGGAAACACTGATTGCGCTGGTGCGATCCCTGGAAGCGCGCGACCGCTACACCAAGGACCACTCCATGCGGGTTGGTGATTTGTCCGCATATTTTGCCAAGGGCCTTGGCCTGGATGAGGATCATGTTGAACTGATACGTACGGGTGGCCGTTTGCATGATATTGGTAAATGTGGCGTCCCCGATGCGGTCTTACTCAAGCCGGGCCGGTATACGGAACACGACTTTTCCGTGATGAAAGCACATCCCGGCATTGGTGATGCCATTCTCAGGCATATGGACCCACTGGTGCGCGAGCGGCAGATGGTACGCCATCACCATGAGCGCATGGATGGCCATGGCTATCCTGACCGGCTTAAAGGAGAGAAGATACCTTTCGAAGCGAGAATTGTATGCGTGGCGGATGCCATTGATGCCATGACAACACATCGTGTGTATCGCATGGCCAGACCTCTTTCGTTCTGTGCGGACCAGCTTAAATGCAGTTCTGGCACACAATTTGATACAAGGGTTGTAGAGGTAGCGCTCGATGCCATCGAGAAAGGGCATGTGAAGACCCAGGCTCAGTCCGAAAGAGATGAGCAAGGGTTGCTGCCACTATCCGCCAAAGCCGCATAACAGGCAACCGGGAATAAAGGAGTTGAACCATCATGTCAGATAGTCAGGATAAGAACCGCCGTCAGGATTTCAGGGTGGATGATGTGTTGCCCATGAAGGATACCCCGTTGA
>CAZEMN010000130.1:0-4908 GCA_964513335.1 uncultured Zetaproteobacteria bacterium
ATGTGAAGTCCGTCTGGCGGTAGGGGCTTCTGTTGGTCTATGCTAACGGGTATGGAGGTGTGTCATGAGAAAAATAATCGGTTCTTTACTGATTTTGCCGGTATTGCTCTGGTCTGTACCACCCATCGCGTTAGCTGGCGGTTCCGCCATCAGCACCATGGCTGGAATTGTAATGCATTTGAACCATTATCCCGGCAACAGTGAAAAACAGACCTTGGCAAATATTATCCAGGACGATCATGCAACGGCTGGAGAAAAGACTCTGGCTGGCGCGCTGATGCGCATGCAACACTCGGTTCAGGGAAGCGATGCTGCAGCCCTGCGATCCCTGGCATCGGATAAACAGGCAAGCCAGGGCGAACGGGAACTGGCAAACATTCTGCTCGGTATAAGCCACCACCCTTCTTCGAATGACATGCAACGGTTGCAAGCCTTGTCCGGCACATAAGGCTTCGCATCGCAAAAGCGGTTCATGGAGTTACTGAGCGCGGTATAGCGGTTATTTAGGTATTCCTGAATGGGTGACTAATGATTTAATTTGCGCGGCATCAAACATGTAGTTCATAGCAATGCTAATGGATGACTCCAAAGGCTCCTTTTGACCATTGATCCATACTACATGAGCCGCGCATTCAATCGTTTGTTCTTCCCCACGGTCGCCAGGAAGATGAATGCATAAATGAAGCGCCTGGCCGATGGAATAGTACTCAATGCACGTACTCACAAACTGTGCACCGCCTCCCGAAATGTCTTTGATTCTCGTGGATTCAATCTGTTCAAACCGCCCATCGGCATACACGGAAACTTCCGTCTCAAGCGTGCTATGGTAACGGGCATGCGCTCGGCGCTCCTTCCTTTCAGACGGTGGCATCCCTGCGTCCTTTATCCATTATTGTTTCACCTGGAAATCACCTCTACATCACCGGCATAAGCCTGTAAAACCTTCGGTACCCTTACGGAACCATCCGCCTGCCAACCATTCTCCAGAATGGCCACCAGACAACGGCCAATGGCAAGCGCTGACCCATTCAACGTCGCCACGGGTTGTGGCTTGCCATGCTCATCACGGTAACGAATGCCGGCCCGCCGGCCCTGAAATTGCCCGAATGAAGAACAGGAGGAAATTTCACGATAAACTTTTTGACTCGGCAGCCAGACTTCCAGATCATAGGTCTTTTGTGCAGAGAATCCGAGATCTCCGGTGCACAGCTCCACAACCCTGTAGGGCAATTCCAGTGCCTGTAGCACAGCCTCGGCATGCTTCGTCAATTCCTCCAGCGCGGCAAGGGCATGCTCCGGCCGGACGAACTGTACCAGTTCCACCTTGTCGAACTGATGCTGGCGAATCATGCCGCGCACATCCTTGCCCGCGGAACCAGCCTCGCGGCGAAAACAAGGGGTATAAGCACAGTGTCGAATCGGCAAGGCACCGGTATCCAGAATCGTATCCTGATACAGGTTGGTAACCGGAACCTCAGCGGTTGGAATCAGGAATACATCCTCGTCTTCGAGCTTGTACAGATCATCCGCAAATTTGGGCAGTTGCCCCGTTCCCGTCATGGTTTTTCGATTGACAATCGCAGGCACCCATACTTCTTCATAAGCATGCTTATCCACATGCATGTCCAGCATAAACTGCATCAAGGCCCGCTCCATGCGTGACCCCATGCCACGCAACACGGTAAAACGACTGCCGGAAAGCGTGGCTCCGGCCTTGAAATCAAGAATGCCCAGTTCCACGCCAATTTCCCAATGGGGAGGAACCTCATCCTGTCCTGGATCGCCCCAGCAGCGTAGTTCGACATTATCATCTTCATCATTTCCGCCCGGGACCGATTCATGCGGTGGATTGGGTATTTCCAGTAATGTGAAGGCGAACGCCTCTTCAGCCTGTCTGGCTTCGGCATCCAGTGTTTTCGATTGTTTGGCAACCGCTTGCATTGCCTTCAGTTCTTCGGATGCATCTTCCCCTTTTGACTTCTTCTGCCCAATCAGTTTGGACACACGATTGCGCTCAGCCAGCAAAGCTTCCAGTTCAGTTTTCAGTTCGCGCTGCCGGACATCGAGCATTCGCGCCCTGCTCCACGGACTGCCAGCTTCAATGATATCCATGCCACGACGTAAAAGCTGCGCCTGCATCGCATCAAATGATTTACGGAATTCCCGGCGATCAATCATTCCTCGGTCGCAGGTTCGCCTGCTTCCTCCTCATCAGCCTCCCCATCGGTTTGATGTTCCGCCACACGTACTGCACCAATCACATTCTCATCGGCTGAACAGTTAATCAGTTTCACACCCTGGGTATTGCGGCCAATCACCGATACGCCATTCATGCGAATACGCACCAACCGTCCGGTATCAGTCATCATCATGACCTGATCCTCATCCCCCACCTGGAGCGCACCAATCATGGCGCCATTGCGCCCGCCGGTCTTGAGCGTAAACACGCCCTGGCCGCCGCGCTTCTGACGTGAATACTCATTCACTGAAGTGCGCTTGCCAAAACCGTTCTCACTAACAGCCAGCAAACTGGCCCCCTCTACCACCAGCGTCATGCCAATCACCGTATCACCCCTGGGCATACGCATGCCAGTCACACCGCGTGTTGCACGTCCCATGGGCCGCGCATCCGTCTCGGCAAACCTGATCGCCTTGCCACCGCTCGACGACAGCATGATTTCCTGCTCACCATTGGAGATACGTACCGCAATCAGATCATCATCTTCATCCAGCTTGATGGCGATAATACCATTGGCGCGAATATGGGCGTAATCAGTCAATTTGGTTTTTTTCACAAGACCTTTTTTCGTCGCCATCACAATATAATGCCCTTCATCAAATTCCCGAACGGCAAGTGTTGCGGATATTTTCTCACCCTTCTCTACGGGCAGCAGATTGACCAGCGCCTTACCGCGCGCGGCACGTCCGGCTTGCGGCACTTCATAGACTTTCTTGCGGAACACGCGCCCACGATCCGAGAAGAACAACAGAAAATCATGTGTGGAAGCAGTCATTAACTGTGTAACAAAATCCTCTTCCTTGGTGGTCATGGCTGTCTTGCCTTTACCACCCCGGCGCTGGGCGCGATACAGTGAAACCGGATTACGCTTGATATACCCCTCGTTGGAAATGGTCACCACCATATCCTCTTCGGTAATCAGGTCTTCCACCGAAAGTTCGGCTGTTTCATCCATGATTTCCGTACGACGGGCATCAGCATACCGGTCACGCACCGCCTGTAATTCCTCAACAATCACCTGCATCAATAATTTTTCATCAGCAAGAATCGCCTTCAGGCGTGTAATGGTGCTCTGCACTTCTTCATATTCCGCCTTGATTTTGTCACGTTCCAGTCCGGTCAAACGCTGCAAACGCATCTCCAGAATCGCTTTGGCCTGCTTTTCCGACAGGCCAAAGTGCTGCATCAATCCGTCACGCGCCTCATCGGCTGTCCGGCTGGCGCGAATCAATTTAATAACCTCGTCAATATGATCCAGGGCGATCAACAGGCCTTCAAGGATATGAGCCCGGGCTTCCGCTTTGGCCAGATCAAACAGACAACGCCGGGTCACCACCTGACGCCGATGGTCCACAAAATAGTTCAGGAATTCACGAACACCGCATAATTTCGGCTGCCCGTCCACCAGCGCCAGCATGTTGCAACCAAAGTTGCATTGTAATTGCGTATGCTTGTATAGATTATTCAGCACAACTTCCGGTATTTCATTTCTTTTCAGTTCGATAGCGATACGCAAACCGTCGCGGTCGGACTCGTCACGAAGATCAGAAATACCTTCAATTTTTTTGTCGCGCACCAGTGCCGCAATGTTCTCGATCAGCGTGGCCTTGTTCACCTGGTATGGCAGCTCGGTAACGATCAAGGATTCCCGCTTGGTGCGCGGATGAATCTCCACGATGGCCCGGGCGCGCATGGTCACGGAGCCGCGTCCCGTCAGAAAAGCATTGCGCATACCCTGGCGTCCATAAATAAAACCGCCAGTAGGGAAATCCGGCCCCGGCATAATCCCCATAAGTTTTTCGTCATCGATATCGGGGGTTTCGATCAGAGCAATGGTCGCATGAATGGTTTCGCCCAGATTATGTGGTGGGATATTGGTAGCCATGCCCACGGCAATCCCCTGTGAACCGTTAACCAGTAAATTGGGGAAGCGCGCCGGCAACACCCTGGGCTCCTTGAGTGAATCATCATAATTGGGTGCGAAATCAACGGTGTCTTTATCAATATCCGCCAACAGTTCACTGGAAAGACGGCTCATACGTGCTTCGGTGTAACGCATGGCAGCCGGGGAATCGCCATCGACCGAGCCGAAGTTACCCTGCCCATCCACCAGCACATGGCGCATGCTCCATGTCTGTGCCATACGCACGAGTGCATCATAAACAGCGGAATCGCCGTGCGGATGGTATTTGCCAATCACATCACCGACCACTCGCGCGGATTTCTTATACGGCTTGTCATGGGTGCAGCCGAGCTCCTGCATGGCATAGAGAATGCGGCGATGCACGGGTTTCAGGCCATCGCGCGCATCTGGAAGCGCCCGCCCGATAATCACGCTCATGGCGTAATCAAGATACGAACGGCGCATCTCCTCTTCGATCTGAACCGGTATGGCAGTAGTCAATTGTTCCATTACCATGTATTCCCCTGCACCAAAATTAATAATTTCGTATAAAACCTTATCCGTGGACGCATAACGGGTTTCTACGCACTCATCATGACCCTGATCCAATGGTTGTCATGGTGCCCTCGACAGGAGTCGAACCTGTGGCCTGCTGCTTAGGAGGCAGCCGCTCTATCCGGCTGAGCTACGAGGGCCTTATCCGCATGATCCACGCAAGAACGGGGCCGCTGTATACTAGCGGCTTTATGCCTTTCCCGCACCCCTT
>CAZEMN010000131.1:0-4884 GCA_964513335.1 uncultured Zetaproteobacteria bacterium
ACGGACGACTGATCAGGTGAATTGCGCATGCGCAAGAGAGTATCCCCTGGGGGACAAGGGATTCGTTGCGGACAAAGGAACAAGCAAGGGCGCGGCAGCATTTGTAAATAATGCAGGTTAATCCACGCTCCCGGCCACAGGCCGCCAGAAGCGGATCATGACCTCCGTTGGTTCCACGGACGGAAGATGTTCATGCCAGTGGCGAATAAGCGCCGCATCGCGAACAATATCCAGCAATCGAAATCCGGCCTCGCCGCTCTGGCGTGCGCCCAAGGCATCGCCTGCGCCACGCAGTTGCAAATCCAGCTCCGCCAGTTCTAAGCCATCATGGTGTGCAGCCATATGACTTAATCGGGAAAGCGCAGCTACCGAGGCATCCTTTGACGGCAGCAGCACGCAATAACTCTGCACATCGCTGCGCCCCACTCTGCCGCGCAACTGATGCAATTGCGCCAGTCCGTAACCTTCCGCCTGCTCAATCACCATCAGGCGTGCTTCGGGCACATTCACACCCACCTCGACCACCGTGGTGGAAACCAGCAGACGGCAATCGCCCCTTACAAAAGCATCCAGCACCGCATCCTTTTCCTTTGGCTTCATGCGTCCATGCAGGCCCAGCACGCCTGCATCAGGAAATCGTTGCTTGAGCGCCTCCACCCGCTGATCCACGGAGATGCCATCTTCGTCTTCATCAATACGCGGCACAATCCAGTAAATGCGTCCGTCCTCATCCAGCATGCGGCGCATGCCATCGGCCAGTTTTCCACGTCCTGAAATCACCCGTGTTTCCACCGGTTTGCGTCCCGGTGGCATGCCTCGCATCAAGCTCAAATCCATATCACCATACAGTGCCAGCGCCAGCGAGCGTGGAATCGGCGTCGCCGTCATGGCTAACAAATGCACGGCGGGTCCACGTTCGGTCAAAACCCAGCGCTGGCGCACGCCAAAACGGTGTTGCTCGTCCACCACGGCCAGACCCAGCTTGTGATACCGGACATCCTCCGAAATCAGGGCATGCGTGCCGACCACCATATCCATGCTTCCATCGGCCAGACCATCAAGAATCCTTCCGCGTTCCTTCGCACGCAACCCTCCGGTCAGCAGTTCTACCTTTCTGCCCAACGGCGAAAAGAGTTCGTTCAGCGTTTCCGCGTGCTGCCGCGCCAGCACGCTGGTCGGTGCCATCAGCGCAGCCTGAAAACCATGATCTACCGCCATCAACATTGAGAGCGCCGCAATCCATGTCTTACCTGCACCCACATCGCCTTGTAGCAAACGGTGCATACGCAATCCACTGGACAGATCACGTTGTATTTCCTCCCAGGCGCTGACCTGCGCTTCGGTTAACGGATAAGGAAGTGAAGTGAGAAAGGTTTCTATAATATCTGTTTTTGGCCATTTCGGAGCAGAAACCTGTGCTTTTTGACGCATGTTGCGCATCAGGTGCAGGTAGGTCAGGAGTTCTTCCAGGCGCAGACGCACCATGGCCCGCTGCACAGGGTTGGAATCGGGATCCGTGTTCGGAGCATGTACCAATCGCAGAGACTGGCCGAACGACGGGTATTTCTTCAGGTCCGCATCAAACAAGCTGGCAGCCGTACGCGGCAATAACGACAGGGCTCGCTGAATCATGCCTGCAATACGCATACCCGTAAGCCCCGCAACAGAGGCATACACAGGCTTCCAGCCACCGCTGAACGCTTCCAGCGGCATCCATTCGGGATGTACCATCTGACAGGAATCCCGCCACCATTCCGGCTTGCCGCGCACACTGATCTCGCGCCCGGGAGTGAGCCGTGCATCACGCAACAAATATGGAGAATGAAAGAAACGCAATTGAACCTGCGCGCCACTATCATCGCCCAGGATGATGATAACCTGCCGTCTTTTACCCATGCCGGAGGCTTCAACCTTCAGCACCCGCCCACTGGTACGCGCTGCTACACCTTCCTGTAAATTACGAATGGGAATGCTGACCCTGTCATCAATGTAAGCCTTAGGAAGAAGTAACAACAAATCGCCCACGCAGCGAATTTCTAAGCTGGCAAGCCGTTTGCCAAGCGCTGGCCCAATACCGGGAATCACGGTTATATCCTGTAGCAATGCTTTATACATCCGGCAAGCTTGGCAAAGTTGTATGTGACTAACAACAACCCGCACTTGTGTCTAAATGCGTCTTCACCTAAAGTGCGCTTCCTTTTTAGAAGGTTATTTGAAAATTTGCAGGGGGTACACCATGGCCAAGCGTTGCGACATTTGCGGCAAGGGACCGATGAGCGGTAACAATGTGAGTCACGCTCACAACACAACCCGGCGGCGTTTCCTTCCGAATTTACACAGAATGCGTGCTGTCATTAGCGGCCGCGTTGGTCATGTGCGTGTGTGTACGCGTTGCCTGCGTTCCGGTAAGGTGCAAAAAGCGGCTTAGGAAGCTTTTCCTCAATCACATCACACCAAAGAACTGCCCCTGTTCGTGCTGGCCAACCGAATGTCAGCAAAGAAACTATCCCGGTCTATAAAGGCGGTCTACCCCGCTGAAGACACATATCCACCAATGTCTCAATAGAAGCCGTACCGGCGCACATCACCGTATCCGCCGCACCCCAGTATATCTTGACCGTGCCATCATCCTCCGGCACGGCACTACAACAGAATACGACGTTGGGCACATAGCCGACCCGTTCCCACGGTGCTTCCGGCTCCAGAATCCAGTCATCTGCCACGCCGAGAATGCGTGACGGATCATCCAGCGCATGTAACGCCACGCCCAGCCGGTATACGGCTCCGCTCATGGTGTTAAATACACCATGATAGATGGATAACCAGCCCCGGCTAGTGGCAAACGGCGTTGCTCCCGGCCCGATCTTCATTTCATCCCAGTGATACGGTAATGAAGCCATCAGACGGCGCGACTCCCCCCAGTGAATCAAATCGGGTGAGGACGAAATCCATATCGACCATGGAGTAATATCGCTATGCGGGCGATCCAGACGTAGATACTGGCCATGAAAACACTGTGGGAATAGCACGACATTGCGCATATCCGCCTCGGTAATCAGGGCAATACGTTCCACGGTGTTGAAATCATGCGTTTTCGCCAGCGCAATCCGTACTCCATGTGAAGAATAAGCACTGTAAGTAATGTAATACACATCATCCATGTGGCAAATGCGTGGATCTTCTACGCCAAATACCTCATATTCGGCAAACTCGCCTTTCTCCGCCGGTGTCAACCATGGCTCACTCCGCACGGAGAAATGAAAACCATCCTCACTATCGGCACTGCCGATGATGGAACGCCCGTTATGCAGATGCGAACGAAACAGCATGATGTAACACCCGTCATGTTTGACGACGGCGGCGTTATGTACCGTGGAAACCGGATAGGACACATCCGCAGGCGTAAGAATCGGGTTCTTCGCATAACGGTGAACAACTGCCTCAGGCTCGCCCATAATCATCCTCAATGCGTTCAATATCGTCCTCACCAAAATAATCGCCGCTCTGCACTTCAATGAACACAATATTCTCCGATCCCGTATTGGTGAGACGGTGGAGCGTTTGACGCGGAATATCGGCGGTATCACCGGCGGCGATGGCGATTTCCCGCTCATTCAAACGGAGCACCCCCCCGCCCTGAATGATCTGCCAATGCTCATCGCGCCGCTGATGGCGTTGTAGCGACAAACGCTTACCGGGATACACGGTAATGCGCTTGACCTTGTGATCCGGCGCATCCACAAACACTTCATAATAACCCCATGGTCTGCGCCATTCCTGATGATCCAATATCTGCTCATAGACCCGGATATAGTCGTCCACCATGCGGACAACGGAGAAACGCGCCTCGGCCTCCTGTCGGCATGTCTGTCTGGAAATATCATCCAATTGCGCGATGGCGTGAACAGCTTCCTGCACATCCTCCACCAGAAAACCTGTTTCACCATGGTGGATCAATTCCGGCATGGAACCTTTAGCATAGGCAATCGTCGGCGTGCCACAGGCCATGGCCTCCACGACGGACAACCCGAATGGCTCGGCAAAGGCGATGGGATGCAGCAATGCACGCGCCCCGCCCAACAACTGGTCACGTTCACGTGGCTTCACGCAACCCACATATTTTACTTGCACGCCATCAATATGCGGTGCGACTTGCGCGGAAAAATAATGCTCATCCTGTATCAGCCCTGCCATGATAAGCGGCAGGCGGGCGGAGCGGGCAATTTCAATGGCTTGAGCCGCACCCTTGTCCGGGTGCATACGTCCGAAAAAGAGCAGATAATCAGCGGGTGACTCACGGAAAGTAAAATACGTCAGGTCAATACCGTGATAGATGGTGGCTACATAATCGAGTGCAGGACTACGGTCGGCATCGCTGATGGAGATATAATGAACCCCGGCATTGTATTTCTCATACACCGGCAGAATATCCGGCGATGAAAAACCATGAATAGTCGAAACCACCGGCGTATTAACCAACCGTGTCCAAGCCAATGGCAGGAAATCAAAATGATTGTGGATGATATCGAATTCGCCTGCATGCTCAAACAATTCCGAGATATGCAGGACCTCCCACACCTTGGGGTTGATGGACTTGTCTGCCTCGTAGGGTCTGGGACAGACGGCATGTAGATGCGCGCGGGTTTGGGAATCGGCGGTAGCGAACAGCGTCACATCCAAACCTCGCTCCACCAGCCCTTCCGCCAGCAGCGACACCACCTGCTCCCACGGGCCATAGGCCACGGGTGGCGTACGCCAGGCGATAGGCGAAAGTAAGGCAATTTTCATCGTAACTGCCCACCCTTCATCTCCCTATAAGGGTTCAGCATATCTGACATCTGACATCTGACATCTGACATCTGACATCTGACATCTGACATCTGA
>CAZEMN010000132.1:0-4874 GCA_964513335.1 uncultured Zetaproteobacteria bacterium
CCCCTGCCTTGCAAGCATGGTAGCAAGAATCTCGCAAATCAATGGGTCATCATCAATCACCAGGATGTTTTCCGCACGATTCCCGTCATCCGGAAACGTTTCGACGTTCACAGCACCCCCCTATTTTTTCTCCCGGTACTAATTCAACAGGTGTTCTTATCGCTCCTCAATAGGAACATAATGCACATCATGCTCACCCACATAAATCTGGACGGGGCGATAGATCCGATTATTGGCCAGCATTTCCCGCCAGTGCGCCAGCCAGCCGGAAACACGGGCAATGGCAAAGATCGGCGTGAACAAATCCGTTTCAATACCCAGCTTGCGGTAAACAATACCGGAATAAAAATCCACATTCGGGCACACGCCCTTGGCGCCCAGAGTGCTTTTGGACAATGCCTCAATCCGCTTGGCTATGGCATAGGTCGGGTCTTCTCCGTATTTCCTGGTTAAATCGCCGTACAGTTCCTGCAACAGCGTTGCGCGCGGATCCTTGGCCTTGTAAACACGATGCCCAAGGCCTGAAATTTTTTCCCTGTTTTTCAATTTCCTGTTCAAATAATCTTCGGCATTCTCAACCGAACCAATATCATCAAGCATTTCGAGCACTTCCTCGTTGGCTCCGCCATGCAGTGGGCCCGAGAGCGTACCGACTGCCGCACTGATAACGGTATAGGGGTCAGCCAGCGTGGAACCCGTCACCATGGCGGAGAACGTACTGGCATTCAGAGTATGCTCGGCATGCACAATCAGCGCCACATCCATAATGCGTTCAAGCAGGGGCTCCGGTTCCTTGCCGGTCAGCATGTACAGAAAATTGGCCGCATGCGATAAATCGTCCCGGGGTGAAATCGGATCGTCGCCCCGACGCATACGTGCATGAGCGGCAACCAGAGTTGGCATCTTTGCAATCAGGCGGATACTGGAAAGATGCACCATGTCTTCATCCGCCTGTTTCGTATCAATATCCTGTTCAACGGGATAGAACATCCCTAACGCTGCTACGCTGGACTGCAACGCATCCATTGGGTGCGCGGACTCGGGGAAGCATTTGATCATATCGCGAATACTGTATTTGATGCGCCGGTGCTGCCGGAATTCGGCCACCAGGGACTCCAGTTCATCGACTTTCGGAAGATGTCCATACAACAACAGGAAGCATGTCTCCTCAAAGCTGCTACGCTCGGCAAGCTCCTCGATATCAATACCGCGGTATTCCAGACGTCCATGTTTGCCGTCCACGAAGGAAATACTGGATTCGGCGACCGGAATACCATCCAGTCCCGGTGCATAACAGGCAATGTTTAAATCGGTTGTTTTTCCGGTTTTCTCAGGCATCTGACTTACTCCATCGGAACATTATTGGGCCGGGCAGGCTATCTAAATTCTACTGAACCTGCATTATTCATAAATCGGCGTGATGATTGCGCAGGGTCTTTGCCCGTAACGGATGCTTGCGAGGAAGGGCGTAGCAATGCTTACGGACGCCTGACTAAGGATACGTTGCGGGCAAAGAAACAAGTAAGGGCGCGGCAGCATTTGTGAACAATGCAGGTTAAATTGGCTTGTCCATTTCGATGTAGCGGTTGGCCGCCCACAAGTTACTTGCTTCTGGATGCAGAATCTGTTTGTCCATCGGCATGCGGCTATGCCTGAGAATGGAAGAAATCAGCCATGGCCGCTTCTTCATTAATGGTTCGAATTTCGTGCGCGGCAGATGAAGAAGACGCGATGGGGCACCAGCCACAATGCGGTACCTGGGAATAAATCCGCGCAGCAATCCGCCCAGGTGCATCATATCTCCCGGATGCATTGAACCCATCAATTCTTCATGTCCGTCCCCATGCATTCGTATCAGCAGCATCAGTCCGGACTGCACCATGTAAGCACCGTCATGTTCACACCCTTGTTCAATGCGTACGTCCGCCGCCATAACAGCCATACTCTCAAAAGCAATCGCAATACGATGGCGGTCAAACTTATGCACCATTTTGAAAATTTCATGCTGGGACAGTACCCGCATCACCAGACGGTCACGGAACAGATAATCCAGCATCGGCTGCAGGCGAATATCCTCCTTGATCAGTTCGCCGATCCTCTCATAGGGAAGTTCCAGTACAGTAACGCCGGTCGCGCAACAAAGCGTGGCGGCACGCCGCATACCCGTAAAGTAAGCCAGTTCTCCAATAAGGCATGGACGTGACGGCGCACTGACCAGCCGACTGGCGGGAAACCCCGGCACCAGCACATCCATTTCCCCCTGCTTGAGCAACCAGAGATGGTGTGCCGGGTCGCCCGCCTCACACAATAAAAATCCTGGAGATAAACTGCGTTCATAAGCATGTGCGGACAGCAAAGCCACCATCTCGGCCTCGCTTTCATCTTCTTTCACATTCAACACCTGCGCTTTGGAATCCCGCTCTCCCTCAACCATCAGCTCGCGCAGGCGGATCATGCTTTCTTCAACCAGAGCCTGTTCCTCGACCGGTATCCGGCTATATGTATCCATCAATGATTTATATGCAGACAGCGCCTCGGAATAATCCCCTGTACGCTCGCATGAATAGGCGTATTTACTCTGGACTTCCTTGTCATTCTGCCACAGTGGTGAGCGCCATAGCTCACCATAAAGCTGTCGTGCGGCTTTAAAATCACCGCGTTCGGCTGCTTCACGTGCCCGTCTGAATGTTTTGTTGTGATCTACTGGCATTGCAGCGCTCAGGACGGTTCCGGCAAATGAATTTTCCGGTTTACATGCCAGAGATAGTCTTCGTCGGGCCGCATCACCTGACGGTGTGGCGGTTTGCGGCCATGTTTCAGAATAGCCTGAACAATCCACGGCCGGCGCAGGGTGAAGGGCTCAAACTTCTTCCGATCCAGATGCAGCAGACGTACGGGCGTAGCGGTTATAACCTGATAGCATGGAACATAACCGCGCAGCAATCCACCCAGATGAATGATGTCTCCGGGAAACATGCTGGTGATATAATCGGCCTCGGACTCACCTTTCTGACTATGCTCCGGGAGCTTCAGCAATAAACAACCGGACTGAACGAGATAGGCGCCATCATGCTCAACCTCCGGCTCAACCAGCACCTCTCCCGGTCCCAGTTCGTGATATTTAAAAGCCAGCGCCAGCCTTCTGCGGTCCACGTCATTGATGCGTTCAAAAATTGCATGGTGGGACAACACCCGTTCCACCAGACGCTCCCTGAACATGCGTTCGATGCCAAATGCCAGGCGGGTATCCCTGGCGTACATGGCATGAATGTCCTGTACAGGAATCTCAATCAGTTCCACATAGGATCTGGCCACCAGCGTAGCCGCCCGGCGCTGGCCTGTAAAATAGCCCAACTCCCCCAAAATATAAGGAGTATTCTCATGCCCGGTCAGCACATCCGTATCCACATAATCCGGCACATGCACTTCAATCTTGCCTTCTGTCAGAAACCACACGTGACTGGATGGGTCGCCCTGCCGGCACAGGGTATCGCCTGAATTCAAATAACGCTTCTTTCCCGCCCGCATCAGGGATTTCATTACTTCGGCATCTTCGGGTGCATTTTCCAGCGTGGTTGGCAACTCAATGGTTTTCCCTTCCACAGCTTCTTCTTCCAGACGGAGGCGAATCTGACGAACGAGTCCTTCCACCACCTCCGCAGCGCCATCATCATTCCCAAGCCGGTATTCCGTCAACGCCTCTTCGTAGGCGGACAAGGCCTCCGTATAATTTCCCGTGCGTTCGGCGCACCAGGCAAAGCGCAGAGTTATATCAACATCTTTTTTGAATTGCGGGATTGCACGCAGGTTGCGGTAAACCTGTTCAGCAGTGCTATAATCTCCACTGTGCACGGCCTTCCTCGCCTTGCGCAGCATCTTCGCGGTCTTCATGCGCCCAGCGGATGTGCCCGGTTCACTGCCTCATGCAGGCGCGCCCGGGACACATGGGTGTAAATCTCGGTTGTGCTGATATTGGCATGCCCCAACAACATCTGTACAGCACGCAAGTCTGCGCCATGGTTCAATAAGTGTGTTGCAAAAGCATGCCGTAGCGTGTGCGGTGACGGCATTTGCCGCAACCCGGCATGGCGAGCGTACCGCTTTAGCCGTTGCCAGAAATTTTGCCGCGTCATGGCGTTTCCACCACGCCCTGGAAACAGAAAGGGACTTGCCACCGCTCCGCAAACTCTCCGCCTTTCATTGATCCATTTCACAAGCCAGTCCGCGGCTACTTCGCCGAATGGAACCAGACGTTCTTTATCGCCTTTTCCCACCACCCGAACAAGCATGGCTGACTGATCTACCTGTGCGATTCTTAAGGACACCAGTTCACTCACCCTGAGGCCCGTTGCATACAGTATTTCCAGCATACATTTATCCCGCAAACCAATCGAGGTTGATGTTTCGGGGGCGTCCAGCAAACCCTCAACCTCCTCTTCGCCAAGTATTTTCGGTAGTGGATGGCGGCGGCGCTGCGCAGGTAATCGCCGTACCGGATTGTCCGATCTTAGTCCCTCGGACTGCAGGAACCCGAACCACGTGGATAAGGCGCTGCGGCGACGGCGCAAGGTTGTATCTTTCAGTCCTCTACGCCGCAAATGAGCCAGATATTCCATAAGACTTGCTTCAGTAACATCAAACAGATCGCTGCCTTTCTTTGTCAGAAAGTATTGGGCGTCTGTAAGATCAGCATGGTAGGATGAGGTGGTGCGCGGTGACCAGCCCCGAAGCATGGCAGTCCGCTGTAACAAACCCTCAATACGCTCGATCGTCACGGTTTCTTGATGTGTGCCAGTCAACATGGTCCGAGTATAGTAATACTGAACAACCCTCGACTACAAGTCGAGGGGTTCATTAGGGGTCGATTTGAAATC
>CAZEMN010000133.1:0-1477 GCA_964513335.1 uncultured Zetaproteobacteria bacterium
GCGCTACGATGACATCAGGAACGAGTTGCATGCAGCCCTTCAACTCAGTCCTGATGAAGTTGAATCTATGGAAGCCGATAGCAAAGAAGCTTATATGCTGCAATTCTTCGCCATGTATCTGGCTGCTGAAAAACGCGATACGGCAGCCTTTCCGCTAATCCGCGACTTCTTTAATAAATATGGCGAGGCCGCTTGCGAAATTACCGGTGATCTGGTGACTTCGCATCTTGGCCAAATCCTTGCCTCGGTCTGTGGCGGTGACGCCAAAGCATTGAAACAGGCCGCCGAATTGCCGGGACTGGATCGGTGGGCGCGTAGCGCATTTTTCGGCGCACTGGGACAATTGTACCATGCAGGCCTGCTGTCGTATGAAAAGATTGTTCTATGGTATCATGACTGGTTTACAGGCGATGCTCTGAATCAGAATGAACGCACCTGTATCGCCCATTTCTGTTGCGATCTGTCACTGAAGGAAATGGAAGAGTCTTTGCTCAGCGCCCTGGCCAAAGGACGCATTGATCCGGACAGCATGCATGCGGATGATATCAGGGAGGCGATGAGCAATGATGAAATGCCGGAATATATCCGCCGTCACTACGGGCTGGTTGATGATGCGGTTGATCTGTTGCGCTTGTGGTTCCGGGATGAAGCATTCGATGAACTGGATGGTCTCTATGAAACTGAAGAGAAGATAGCGCTGGCGCATCTGCTGCACGAGTACAACCTTAAACAGGAGGATGCGCCCATAAGTCTGGCCTTTTTACACGGGTATGTGTTTGCGGTCGTGCTAACACCGGAGCCGCTAAGCGCAAACGAATGGTTACCGTACCTGTTTGGCGGCGAGATGCCGCCCTTTGACTCCATTGAGGATGCCAATGCGAAACTGGCCGTGCTGATGCATCTCTATAATCGGCTGAACCTACAAAGGCTTGATGGCCTGCTGCACTGCCCCTTTGATGTCGGTAAGGGAACAAGCCACGCATGGCTGGATGCTGTTCGGGATTGGTGCCGGGGATTTGTGCTTGGCACGGGATTGCGCCAACAATACTGGGCGCAACCGGATGATGCTCTCAATGCCGGGGATGTGAATACCTCCATGATGGTGCTACTCGGGCTTGCTAACGATGCTGTAGTTCAGGAAATCACGCACGAAAGCACCAATGAAACTGGAAATGACGAAGAGGACCATGAGCGAAATAAGTTTCTTGCCCGTGCCATTCTTACGCTACCGGATGCCATACACCTTTTGGCTGGGCACACGCAAACGTTGGATTCAAATCGTATCTCCCGCATGCAACCAGCGCACAGCAACAAGGTCGGGCGCAATGCTTCCTGCCCTTGCGGCTCAGGTAAGAAGTTCAAAAAATGCTGTGGCGCACCGGGGAAGGTAGTGCATTAATGATATTTTCAATCAGCGAAAAAAAAACGTGAGCCGCACCCAGGCACAAATCGCCCTCTTCGCTTTGCTGGTTGGATT
>CAZEMN010000133.1:1577-4772 GCA_964513335.1 uncultured Zetaproteobacteria bacterium
AGGAGGTGAATCATGCCCATGGCAAAGGTTATCAAGCAATATCTGGACAAACATGGCGTGAAATATGACGTGATTGAGCATGCGCATACGAGTTCCAGTATGCGTACCGCCGAGGCTGCCGGTATTCCCGGTGATCAACTGGCCAAGAGCGTTGTGTTGAAGGATGAAAAAGGCTGCCTGATGGCCGTGCTTCCGGCCACGCACCGGCTTGACGTGGAACTCCTGAATGCATGGTTGAATCGTAAGCTTGAACTGCTGCCTGAAGATCGCCTTTTAAGCCTGTTCACAGACTGCGAACCCGGTGCAATCCCGCCCGTTGGCTCGGCTTATGGTGTGAGCACTGCTATTGATGAAACGCTGGACCGGCAAACCGACATCTATTTTGAAGCAGGCGACCATCGTGAACTGATCCATGTCAACGGAGCGCAGTTTGCAACCATTGAAGCGCATGCCAAGCGCGGCTGTTTTAGCCATCATGTCTGATACGTAATCACAAGCGGGGGTATTCCCTCGCTTGTGTAGTTCGGCAATTCAACAAATATCACCTGAACCGGCTATGATAGTGCATATGGATATATTTTTTTGTGGCAAGTGGCTGCGCAAATGCTGCGTGGCAGGGTTGTTGGTATTCCTTACTGGTTTATCCCCTGCGGCTCATGCCGCCTCACCGGTGTTACAACTTGATATCAAGGGCGCTATTGGTCCGGCGGTATCCAATTATGTGGAACACGGATTGGAACAGGCAAAGCAAAGGCAGGCTCAACTGGTTATACTGCGCATGGATACGCCGGGCGGTCTGGACCAGTCCATGCGCTCAATCATTCAGGCTATTCTTGCTTCGCCCGTACCGGTCGCCACCTTTGTCGCGCCTTCCGGCGCTCGCGCGGCCAGTGCCGGCACCTACATTCTTTACGCTTCACATATTGCAGCCATGGCGCCGGGCACCAATCTGGGAGCGGCTACGCCTGTGCAGATTGGCGGTATCGGAGGCGGCCCGCCCAACCCAACGCCACCCAAGATGCCCGGGAAACCGGACAAAAACGCCAAGCCCGGCCAAAAACAAAAGGCAGCACCACCGAATGACAGCAGCATGCACCGGAAAATGGTGAATGATGCCGCGGCATACATCCGCAGCCTGGCGCAGATGCGCGGGCGCAATGCCGACTGGGCCGAGAAAGCAGTGCGTCAGGCCGCATCCCTGAGCGCTACGCAAGCGCTTGAAAAGCAGGTGATCGACCTGATGGCCACGGACGCTGCCGACCTGTTAGGCAAGCTCGATGGAAAGGCCATTAAAACCACCAGTGGAAAACACACCCTGCACACCGGTGGCATTACTATCGAAAGGCTGGAGCCAAGCTGGCCCAACCGGATACTGTCCATCATCACCGACCCCAATGTTGCCTATATCCTGATGTTGCTCGGTGTCTACGGCCTGTTCTTTGAACTGGCCAATCCGGGATTTGTATTGCCCGGCGTTATTGGCGGCATTTGCCTGTTGCTGGCATTGTTTGCCTTTCAGGTATTACCGGTCAATTTCGCCGGACTGGCGCTGATTGGGCTCGGCATCGCATTCATGATTGCCGAAGTCTTCGTACCGAGTTTCGGCGCGCTGGGCTTAGGCGGTGTCATCGCCTTTATCGTCGGCTCTATCATGCTCATGGATACGGGCGTTCCGGGTTTTGCATTATCACTGGCGCTCATCATCGGCGTTGCACTGACATCGGCGGCATTCTTCATTCTGATTGCAGGCATGGCGCTCAAGGCCAGACGCAGGCCGGTGGTGTCCGGAAGTGAGGAAATGGTCAGTGCGCTTGGCGAAGCGGTGGAGGATTTCGATACACAGGGCACCGTGCATATTCATGGCGAAATCTGGCAGGCAACAACCAATACCCCAATCAAAAAGGGCCAAACGGTTCGGGTCACCGGTATGGATGGCCTTGTTCTTTCCGTTGGACCCGTTAACACCAAGGAGGATACATCATGATTCCCACTTTCATTGTTCTTGCATTTGTTCTGGCGGTCATACTCAGCGCCCTGCGCGTGCTGCGCGAGTATCAGCGCGGTGTCGTTTTTCAGCTTGGCCGCTTCTGGAAGGTCAAGGGTCCGGGCTTGATTCTGGTCATTCCCGTGATTCAGCAGATGGTGCGCGTGGACTTGCGCACGCTGGTGTTCGACGTGCCGACACAAGACGTTATTTCGCGAGATAACGTATCCGTCAAGGTCAACGCCGTAATTTATTTCCGCGTCATTGATCCGCAAAAAGCTATTATCAATGTCGAGGATTTCTTCGCTGCCACCAGCCAGCTGGCGCAAACCACGCTACGCAGCGTACTCGGCCAGCATGAACTGGATGAAATGCTGACCAGCCGTGATAAACTGAATGCGGATATCCAGAATATCCTCGATACCCAGACCGATGCATGGGGCATCAAGGTGGCCAATGTGGAAATCAAGCATATTGACCTGGATGAAAGTATGATCCGCGCCATCGCCAAACAGGCCGAGGCCGAACGGGAACGGCGTGCCAAGGTCATTCATGCCGAGGGCGAAACGCAGGCAGCAAACAAACTGGTCGAAGCAGCCGAAAAGCTGGCGAAGCAGCCACAGGCAATTCAACTCAGATACTTACAAACATTGGTGGAAATAGCTGGCGACAAATCCTCAACCATTGTCTTCCCGCTGCCCATGGACCTGATTAAGCCTCTTTTGGGAAAAGAGGAATAAGCATCATCTAATGGACTCCTCATGCCGACCATTGAAAAACGGATGCTTATCAAAGCCTCTCCCGAGGCGATCTTTGATCTGGTCACCCGGGTGGAGGAATTTCCTTCTCATGTCTCTCTGCTGAAGGAGGTAACGCTGATCGGGCCGGAAACATATCACTGGAGCATCGTGGTGGCCGGCATTGAATTGTCGTGGGATGGCATTGTGACCAGGCGCGAACGGCCCCGCCGATTTGCATGGAAATCATTAAGTGGTCAACCAAATTCCGGTGCTTATGAACTGAGGCCCACTGAAAACGGTACTCTGGTGTGTTTCAAAATGGAGTACCGCTTTCAAAATACGTGGCTTGAATGGTTGCTTACACCCGTGCTGGAACCCCTGATGAACCGGGCAGCGGAGGAGGCTATTGCCTATGTAAAGGGGTATCTTGAAAAGATGGAGCGTCCCGAGGGGGCCAGCCGGTCTGATTAG
>CAZEMN010000134.1:0-4771 GCA_964513335.1 uncultured Zetaproteobacteria bacterium
TCTTGAGCAAAAACTGAAGCTGTCGCAAAAAGAAGGGCGTCCGCTCAGGGTGAAGGCCGGTTTTGATCCAACGGCTCCTGATTTGCATCTGGGTCATACCGTGTTGCTGGAAAAGTTGAGGCAGTTTCAGATATGCGGTCATCAGGTGGTGTTTCTGATCGGTGATTTCACTGGCATGATCGGCGATCCGACAGGCAAGAATGAAACCCGTCCGCCGCTGACACATGAAGAGGTGCTGATCAACGCCGAGACCTACAAGGAGCAGGTGTTCAAGGTGCTTGATCCGGCACAGACTGAGGTGCGCTTCAATTCCGAATGGTTGAACAATCTGCAGGCGGCGGATTTGATTCGTATCGCAGCCAGGGTGACGGTGGCGCGTATGCTCGAGCGCGATGATTTCGAAAAGAGATACAAGGACGGCCAGAGTATCGCTATCCATGAATTCCTCTATCCCCTGATTCAGGGATATGACTCGGTGGCGCTGGATACGGATGTTGAACTGGGCGGCAACGATCAGAAGTTCAACCTGTTGATGGGGCGCCAGTTGCAGCAGGCCTATGGAAAAGCGCCGCAGGTGATTTTGACGATGCCGTTGCTCGAAGGGCTGGATGGTGTCAACAAGATGTCCAAGTCGCTGAATAACTATGTGGGCGTAGCGGAGGCGGCCAAAGAACAATTCGGCAAACTGATGTCCATTTCTGATGATTTAATGATTAAATATTATGAGTTGTTGACGGATGCCGATCTTGTTGAAATCAAAGCCATGCATCCGATGGAAGCGAAGAAAAATCTGGCGGCAATGATCGCGGATCGCTTCCATGGCAAAGGCGCAGGACAAAAGGCCCGCGAAGGCTTTGAGAGCCAGTTCGCCAAAAAGGAAGTGCCGGATGATGTGCCGGAAGTCACTTTGGCAGCCGACGGCGGCTTGTGGATTGCCAGAGCGTTGACGCAAGCGGGTTTGACGCAGTCCAATGGTGAAGCAGTGCGCCTTATCAAACAGGGGGCGCTATCCATTGATGGTGAGAAAATCGGTGATAAGGATTATCAGCTTCAAATGGGCGGGCCTTATCTCATCAAACTGGGCAAACGCAGGTTTGTGAATTTGACCGTGGACGCATCTTGATGAAGCCGTAAAAAGCCGTTCATGGCTTTTTTGCCTGTCCATCCATGGGCGCATTGACGACCTTGTACAAAGCCATCAATCTCCATTGCTCTTTAATTCTTAAAGCCCTTCTGATACGCTGGCCTGTGGGAGATGCAGGGGGTGCTGCTTGAAACAGGAAGCCAGCAATGCATTAATCAGCCATGGTTTGATTACCAGCGATGATTTGCGCGATGCCCAGGAAGCCCGGAAGACCACCGGGCACTCCACGCTGGTCAACCTGCTGTTGAGCGAACGCGTCCAGAACAAGGATGGTATTACCAACTTTCTTGCCAGTTTCTTCAAAATACCGGTTGTTTCCCTCAATCATGTTCAGCCCGATTCACGTCTCATCAGACAATACAATATTGATCTGGCACGCAAACATATTTGCATTCCCATCGCTTGTAGCGGTGGCGGCGTGGTGGTGGGGATGCTCGACCCGCTCGATCTGGATCGGGCTGATGAACTCGCGAGGATATTTAGCAAGCCGGTTCGGCCGGTCTTTATCCGTAAAAACGATTTTGCAGCCCATATCCACGCGATTTTCCATGATATCGGTACATCCACCAGTCAATTAAAACTCAGCGAACTGAAACAGATGACGGATGATAACTCGCAGTTTATTGCAAAGCTGTTGAACACATCCATTGTCAAAGCAATGCGAACCCAGGCTACGGAGCTTCGTTTTAGTCCGGGTGAGAAAAATGCCACGATAAGGTTCTGTTTTGATGGCCAAATGAAAACGGTGCATGAGATGTCGCTGGATATGCACGCCCGGGTGATTTTGAAGATTCGACAGATGGCAAAGCTTGAGATGGCGGGTGGCAGCAAGCCGCAAAAGGGCAGATGCAGGGTGCGCGTGGGAGAGCGCCCGTTCATTCTAAGAATTTCAATTCTACCTGATACCCATGGCGAGAAGGCAACGATCCGGATTCTGGATGCGAGCGTTTTGACCCTGCCGTTTGACGAGCTTGGTTTCGACCCTGAAACCCTGCCGCACCTTGATCAGGCGCTTGCCGGGAATCGAGGGATGATACTGGTGGCAGGGCCTGAAAGGAGCGGGCGATCCGGGACGCTGTATTCCTTTGCTCGTCACGTCATGCAGCAGGACAGAAGTCTCATCACCATCGAAGATCCGATTGAAATCCGTATGGATGGCGCGACGCAGATGCAGGTGGATGCTGGAAAGGAGCGATCTTTTGCCTCTCTGCTGCGTACAGCACTGCCTCGGAACCCCGATGCTGTCATGGCCAGCGCATTGAACGATGAAGAAACAGCCCGGCTCGCATTTGATGCTGCCCGGAGCCAGTGCCTTTTCATGGCATCCATACAGGCCGACCGGGCAGTGAAAGCGGTCCGGAATCTGATCCGGTTGGGTGTTGCGGCGGACGATATTGCAGCAACGCTGAAAGTTGTGTCCGCTCAGCGTTTGATACGAAAGTTGTGTCCGCATTGCAAGGCTAAGGCCATTCTGCACGAGGATACCAGACATCAGTGGGGGATCGGCGATCATGTGAGCTTTTCCGCTCCCAAGGGTTGTGATCAATGTGTGCGGACCGGGTTCCACGGATATCTTGTGGTGCATGAAGTGATGCGGATCGACGAAGAAATCGGTCAGATGATTATATCCGGTACATTGCCGGAGGAGATTGAAACCAGGGCGCGGTATAAGGGCATGCTTACTTTGTTTGAAGCGGGGATGAATCGTGCGATTGAGGGTTCCACGAGTCTCGAAGAGATTCTTGGCACGTTGCCGTGTCCGGCGGAATTTAATCTGCACAAGAGGCTAAAGCTTGGTCGTGTCATACACCTGCGGGACCCGAAAGAGTCAACTTCCCACGGTTCGATTGCCGATGCATTCCGTAATGAACACGAGCAGACGCAGAGTGAAGTGGCATCCATTGATATTTTTGGGGGAGAATCTGCGACTGAAGAAGAAATCGAGGCTGTGGAAAGTAAGCCGGTTGATGCCCGGGAAGATTTGCATACACCTGAGGCACCGGAAGAATCAGTTCCGCCTGTGGAAACATCAGCAGCTGAATCGGCAGTCCGCACACCATCGGAAAACCACGGGGGCGAACACACCATTCTGCTGGTGGATGACTCACCCACTACGCTTCAGTTTATCAAACACATTCTTACGGTTGCTGGCCATTTCAGTGTGAAAACAGCGGATTCGGCTGAGGCGGCATGGGACATGCTCCAGGGCTGGATGCCGAATCTGGTCATTACCGACTATATGCTGCCGGACATGGATGGAGAAGGCTTGATTGCGCGTATTCGTCAAACACCTGATCTTGCGTCGGTTGGAACTATGTTGATGACGGCCAACAGGGAAGAAAAAGAGGCCCTGGGCGGTGGTGCGGATGCCTATATCGGCAAACCGACCGATCCGGAATTACTGCTGGCAAGAGTACAGAGCATCATCAATATCTACATCCGCTTTGCGCCGCAACAGGGGGATGTGCAGAAAGACACAGCGTCCGAAGCGGAGCGAATCAGAAAGATTCAGGTTAGCACGGCCCAATTCGAGCAGGCTGGCAAATTGGAGTTGGACACCCATAAGCCGGAAAAGCCAGATTCTTCCGAGGGTGATGATGCGTTTGACAATGTCAGCCTTCTTCATCCACCGGGTAAGGCAGACGTAGCAGACTGAGATCGGCCTTTCACCTTACTTTTAATCCGGTTGACTTTTCATAAATTCATTCCCACCCTTGATTTCCATATGCGCACCATTTGCTAATATGGCGCGTTAGGGGAGGGTATAATGAAATACATTGTTCGGTTGCTTATGCTTGCGGTGATGGTTGTCACGATGGGTTCCGGCTACGTTGTTGCTGACGAGGCCGAAAGCAATCAAATCACATCGATGGAGCAGTTTTTGCCATCGGCGAACGATCTGACTAAACAGCACAAACCCAAACAGGAATTTTATGCATCGTCGGCAGGTTCGGGTGATTCAGGAGAAGAAGGTGGCTGGTTCTGCACACAGTATCCGGTGGCTTGCTGGTTTCTGGGTAGTGCTGCCGTGATTGGTACGGTGCTTATTCTCAAGAACCAATCCCATCATGATGTTCCGGCCGGGGCACCTGCTGGCGGCGGTGGCGGGGCTTTCTAAATTGGCCGGACAGACTCTCAGGCATATTTAGGGCCGCGCAGGAGTGTTGCCCGGGTTCCAGAAAACAGGATTTTGGCCCCCATGATTCACCGCTCTTTGCAGGAAGAAGAGGCAATCATTACCGTCAGAAACTGGAATGTGAAGAAAGGTGTTGACGCGGGGGCTTCGACCCCTATAGTTCGCCGCCCGCCAGATGCAAGAGTGGCGGGAAGCTTTAAGTCGGGCATTGATTTTTCCCTGTGGAAGCATATCATTCCCGGCCCCGCGAAAGCGGGTTCGTTCTTTACAATTTGTGGTTTTTACTTGAGCTGTGGACGTGTCGGGTTAATCCTTGCATTTTTACGGAGGTCATGATTCGTTCATGTCAGCAGTTTCAAGATTTATGAACGATATTATATGAGTTTCATATAATTGACTTCCGTCAATGATTTGGATGAGTTTTAAATTAGGTAATAACTTTCTTTGGAGAGTTTGATCCTGGCTCAGAACGAACGCTGGCGGCGTGCCTA
>CAZEMN010000135.1:0-4755 GCA_964513335.1 uncultured Zetaproteobacteria bacterium
TATTAAAAAAGGTTTTCGTTATAATCATTCAAGTTAACCGGACAGTTGTGAAGGCACCACAAATTTTGCGTAATAGACATGAAGAGAGTAATCCACGGTTCGTACAATTGGACAGTCAAAGCTCAGTACAATAATGAGACAATAACTGTCTCCGAAGGTCGTGATATTGCCGAGGCCTTTTCGGAGGAATTTATCAGTATAAAGCAAAAAATTAGCAATAAAAATGGATAATTATCTAATCGGGTAGCCGCGAAAGATCGATGGGGTCAAAATCGATGAATCGATTACGTTTGCGTCGCACAGCTTGGTCGTTAGCCTTTAAAAAACGCTTGCAAACCGTAAGTGCCAGAATAGTATCACTTTTATGAAAGTAGAACTTGTAACCACATTAAAACGTCAGGCAACTACAATTTTGGCAACTTTACATGAATCTAAAGAGCCTGTTTTAATCACTGAACATGGACGGCCATCTGCTTATCTTGTCGATGTTGAAGATTTTGAGTTTATGCAGGATCGTATGCGAATGCTGGAAGGTATAGCTCGCGGAGAAAGAGCTGTTCTAGAGTATAAAACTTCTACACAAGAAGAAGCAAAAGAGTTCATGCGTAAATGGCTCAGATAATTTGGACCGATCCAGCCTTATCTGATCTCAATGAAATTGCCGACTATATTGCACTTGATAATCTTTCGGCGGCAAAGCGACTGGTTCAAAAAGTCTTTTCTGGTATTGATCGTCTAGAGAAGCTTCCTGAATCAGGGCGTAATCCTCCCGAGTTGTCGAATTCACTATATCGTGAGGTTGTGGTGGATCCGTGTAGAGTATTTTATCGCAATGATAAAGCTGATAGTAAAGTATATATTCTTCATATCATGCGGTCTGAAAGACAACTGCGAAAGTATCTGATTGATGAACGATCAAATAGAGAAAGCTAACCAGAGCATTGAGAGGGGCTAGCCCCTCATGCAAGTTAGCCTCTTAAAATTGAAGTCGTGGAGTAAAAAAATGAAGGTATTCACTTATTCAGAAGCTCGGCAAAACCTTTCGGAATTATTAAACATTGCTCAAAAAGAGGAAGTTGAAATTCGCCGAAGAGATGGCTCTATTTTTTCGATTGTCCCCAAAAAAGAAAAAGAAATATCACCGTTTGATGTGGCTGGTATAAAAACCAGAGCAACAACTCAGGACATATTGGATGCAGTCAGGGAATCGAGAGCAGGCTAAAGGCTCCCGCTTCACTCCAGCCCCTCATGCAAGGCGTTAGACTTCTCTTTTCCACTCCCCCTTCTCACTGATAATGGCCGTAACATTGGCGTAAGGAGTCACATCAAAGGCCGGATTATTGGCTTTCGATCCCGGAGCGGCAATGCGGATATGATGCGTTTCGCCTGCATCATCCACCCCATCCATCATCAACACCTCATTGGCATCCCGCTCCTCAACGGAAATATCTGCCCCCGTGGAACACTGTGTGTCAAACGTGCTGGAGGGAGCTGCAACATAGAAAGGAATTCCATGCTCCCGAGCAGCCAGTGAAAGCATGTAAGTCCCTATTTTATTAGCAATATCTCCATTTCTGGCGATTCTGTCCGCACCTGTAACAATAGCATCCACCTTGCCTTGTGCCATCATCCATGCAGCTGCGTTATCCGCCTGAATACGATAGTCAATCCCTTCCTGTCCCAGTTCCCATGCGGTCAGGCGTGCGCCTTGCAAACGTGGTCGCGTTTCATCCACCCACACAAACGGTGATTCTCCGGCACACGCCAGATGGTAAATACCCGAAGTAGCCGTGCCCCAGTCCACAGCGGCCAGCCAGCCAGCATTGCAATGCGTGAGAATGCGCCGCTCCCCTACCGCCAGCCGTTCCGCCAGATGCGCACCCATACGCTCGTTGGCAGCGACTTCGGCATCCGCGTAGGCCTGGGCCGCATCCAGCATTATCTTACCTGACGCACCCTCTTTGGCCTGCAGTTCCATGGCATCGCAGGCATGGAACAGGTTTACCGCCGTCGGACGGGTCGCGCGAAAGCGAGGCAACCAGTGTGAAACAAATCTTTTAATGTCTTTTTTATAGGCCAGAGCAAGACCGAAGGCTGCCGTAGCTCCAATCGTGGGTGCGCCGCGCACCTGCATGGTTTCGATGGCGACAGCAACATCCTCCGGATTGTCGCTCGTCTTTTTCTCAAAACGGTGCGGCAGCAACCGCTGCTCAATCCACTGTACGCTGCCTGCCTCCCAATTAACTGCACGGAAAGGCTTGCCGCCAATCCTCATCGGCGCAGACGGGACAATACGCCATCAAGCTCCGCTGGCCGGGTATAACGGATTCGCATTTCTCCTGCACCGCTTTTTTTACACCGTATTTCAACCGGCAAGCCCAAAGTGCGGGTTAATTCATCCTGAAGCGCGGCAACATCAGGATCCATCCGGCGCGGTTTGACTGTAGTTGAAGTTTTCACCGCCTGTTTGGCATGTTGCTCCATCTGCCGGGAACTCCAGGCATGTATCACACATTCCACTGCCAGTTTCTCGCTCTGTATCGGGGGCAAACCCACCAAAGGCCGTGCCTGACCCATGCTAAGCTCCCGATTTTCAATCATTTTTTGTATTTTTTCGGGAAGCTGGAGCAAGCGTGTTACATTGCTCACCTGCACACGGGATACACCAATGCGATTGGCCACCTGTTGCTGTGTGCAGCCGAATTCATCCATCATCTTTTGATAAGCCCGCGCCGACTCAATCGCCGTCAAATCGTCCCGCTGCTCGTTCTCGATAATTGCCAGCTCCAGTGCCTGTAAATCGTCCACATCGCGCACAATGGCCGGAATCTCAAGCAGGCTGGCCGCCTGCGCCGCCCGCCACCGCCGCTCACCGGCAATCAACTCATAGCCATCACCGCAGGGACGCAACAGGATCGGCATCAATACTCCGTCCCTGCGTACTGATTCCGTGAGTGATTTCAATTCTTCGTCAGCAAAACGGGTGCGCGGCTGATAGCGATTGGGTTGTATTCTTGAAATCGGGATCGTTGATGCCTGTGCCATCAGTTCCGGTGCTGGCGTATCGGATAGCAAGGCTCCGAGCCCCTTTCCAAGCCCCCGTTTTTTAAGTGTTTTTTTCATTTTTATCCCCTATTTTTGCTGTCGACGCATCACTTCCTGCGCCAACTGCAAATATGCCTGCGCCCCGGCAGACCGAATATCGTGATACAGGGCAGGCACACCAAAACTCGGTGCTTCGGACAGCCTGATATTACGTGGAATTACCTGTTCATAGACTTGAGAGCCGAAATAGTTGCGCACTTCCTGCTCGACCTGCACCGCCAAATTGTTTCGGCGATCCACCATGGTTAACAGGATTCCGTCCATGTCCAACCCTCGATTCAAGCCATTACGTACCCGGCGAATCGTATCCATCAGCTGCGTTAGCCCTTCCATCGCATAAAATTCGGTTTGCAGGGTAATCATCACGCGATCAGCGGCGGTCAGCGCATTCAGCGTCAACAAATTCAAGGCAGGCGGACAGTCGATCAACACAAAATCCATGGGTTCGCCCGCATACTCCGAAAAAACATGTTCCAGCACATGCTCTCGCTGCTCAACATCCACCAGTTCAATCTCCGCCCCGGCCAGATCCATACTCGCAGGCACGAGAAACAATCCTTCATGTGCCGTTTTCAGGATGGTCTGATCCAGTGACGCGTCATTAATCAACAAATCGTAAGTGCCTGCCGCAACGGACTGCTTATCAACGCCCAGACCCGTGGTGGCATTGCCTTGCGGGTCCGCATCCAACAACAAAACCTGCTGATCCAATGCCGCCAGAGAGGCGGCCAGATTAATGCTGGTTGTTGTTTTCCCCACGCCACCCTTCTGGTTGGCAATGGCAATAACCGGCCCCAAATGCTGATGTTTCACGTGAAACCCTCCATATAATGGTAGCGCTGAACATGTTGCTTGTCGTTGCCCAGGGCAACCATTTCCGACCCTTCGAAACCCCAGTCAGGCTCTGTTGCCGGACACATTTCATCTGATGTTGGCAGCACCGCCACAGCACCGCGAACCATATGCGGAGAAACCATGCTCAGCAATGTTTCAGGCCGGGTCACAGCCCTGGCCACGCATGCATTGGCCTGCACATGTTCCAACGCTCTGACATCGCAATCATAAACATCTGCGTCCAATCCCAGCATCCGCACGATATGGCGCAGAAACTCCGCCCGCTTTTTGCGCCGCTCAACCAGAACGCCATGCAACCCGCGCCGATTCAACAAGATTGGAACACCCGGAATGCCCATGCCGCTGCCCACATCCAGCAACACGCCCTGCTGCGGCAGCCATTCACACAAGGCCAGCGACGGACCAATAAAACGTTGATGGAAAGCCTGTGCATCCTTCACCGATGTGAGATTTAGCGCCCTGGAAAATTTAAGTGTTTCGGTAATGTAGCGTTCAATATCTTCTTGTATTGTCATGTCTGGTGCAAATGCATCATCAAACAGGTAATAGCCGCCGGGGTAATACCGGACAACCGCGACGCCTGCCCCAGATTACGCGGCTGTTCCTGCTGTAGGCGTTGACGGCACTCCGTACTGAGGCCGCGGACAACTTGATAATCGAAACGTGCCGGAATACGTTGCCCCTCCATATGACGAAAGCGGATAACCTCCTGCTCCTGCTTTTGAAGGTACCCGTCATAATGAATCAAAGCCTTCAGGCTGGCCAAATCACGCCGATCCAGCGTGGCAACCGATG
>CAZEMN010000136.1:0-4670 GCA_964513335.1 uncultured Zetaproteobacteria bacterium
GGTAGTTTTCCCATTTCTTATTTCCATACAGGGTGGGTTGCCAGCCTCGGGAAAGTAAGTTGCATTTGTTGTTTTGTTTTACTGAGTTATAACCACGTTAATCCGCAGCCCGTGCTGCCGCGATGGCAGCGATATTGATAATATCGTCCACGCTGGCGCCGGTTTGCAGGACATGCGCCTGCTTGGGCAGGCCCAGCAGGATGGGGCCGATGGCCGTGCCACCCCCCAGATCCCGCAATAATTTGTAAGAAATATTTCCGGCTTGCATGGTCGGGAATATCAATACATTGGCGGGGTCCTTTAGTCTGGTAAAGGGATATTGCCCAAGCAGTTCCGGGTTGATGGCAGTGTCCGCCTGCATTTCACCGTCCACGATCAGGTCAGGGTGATTGTCATGCAGGATGCGCACCGCTTCAGCAACCTTTTTTGATTCCCTGTGTGGCGCACTGCCAAAATTGGAGAATGAAAGCATGGCTACACGCGGTTCAAAACCCAATGCTGCGGCGGTTTCAGCGGATAATACGGCCAGTTCCGCCAGTTGTTCGGCATCCATATCAACATTGACTGATGTGTCGCCGAGAAAATAGGCGCCTTTTTCCATCACGATCATATATAAACCATAAACGCGGTGATGATGGCCTCCGGCATCATGACCAAGCACCTGTAGGACAGGGCGAAGCACGTTGGGATAATGAGCGGTGCGGCCCGAAAGCATGCCATCCGCAAATCCCTGTTTGACCATCATGGCGGCCAGTACATTGGTATCGTGACGCAGCGCAAGAAGTGCATCCTGACGCAATACACCGTTGCGATTCCGGTCGAAATAGTAGGCATCCACCAGACTCGAAAAACGAGCATCTTCATTGGCGGGATCGAGTATCTCAATGCCATCGGGATCAATATCCATTTCCCGGATAGAAGTCTCAATACGGTCCTTGCATCCGATGAGAATCGGATGGGCGATTCCCTGCTCATGCATGAGTGCCGCGGCGCGAATTACGGTGGCATCCTCTCCCTCGGGTAAGGTCATACGTAACGGGTTTGCTTTGGCTTTATCCAGAATCCAGCGCATGAACAGACGGGAACAGTCTATGCGTGCCGCCAGTTCCTGCTGATAGACCTTGATGTTGGTGATCGGGCACTTTGCCACACCGCTGTCGGTGGCGGCTTTAGCCACGGCGGCGGGGACCACCTCGATCAGGCGCGGATCGAATGGTTTGGGCAGGATGTATTCCGGGCCAAACCGCAAGCGTTTGCCACCGTACGCCTTGAGCACGGTGTCCGGCACCTCCTGCCGTGCCAGGTCCGCCAGAGCATGGACCGCTGCCACCTTCATTTCCTCGTTGAAAGTAGTAGCGCGGGCATCCAGCGCCCCCCGGAACAGGAAGGGAAAGCCCAGCACATTGTTGACCTGATTGGGATGATCCGAACGACCCGTAGCCATGATTAAATCCTTGCGCGTAGATATAGCCAGATCGTAGGCGATTTCAGGATCGGGATTGGCCATGGCAAAAACAATCGGCCGCTCGGCCATGGATTTGAGCATTTCCGGCTTAACCACATTGCCGGTAGACAGGCCGACGAATACATCTGCGCCTTTCATCGCTTCTTCCAGCGTGCGTTCGGGGCGTTCGGTGGCAAAATAAGCTTTATGTGGCGGCAGTTCTTCATCACGATCTTTGGCGATGACACCTTTGCGGTCCATAAACAGGATATTTTCCCGTTTTGCTCCCAACTCCTCAAGCAGTTTCATGCAGGCGAAGCCTGCCGCGCCCGCACCCAGACAAACGATGGTTACGTCCTCAATCTTCTTGTCCTGTAATTGCAGGGCATTGATGAAACCGGCGGCCAGAATCACGGCTGTACCATGCTGGTCGTCATGCAGCACGGGAATATTCATTCGCTTTTTCAGTTCCGCCTCAACGATGAAACATTCCGGGGCTTTGATGTCTTCCAGATTAATACCGCCAAAGGTGGGTTCCAGCCGGGCAATGGTTTCAACAAGCGCCATGGGGTCGGATTCGTTCACTTCGATGTCAAATACATCAATATCGGCAAAACGTTTGAACAGCACGCCCTTGCCTTCCATCACGGGTTTACCTGCCAGAGCGCCAATATTGCCCAGTCCCAGAACAGCGGTGCCGTTGCTGATGACCCCCACCAGATTTCCCCGGGATGTGTATTCATAAGCGAGTTCAGGGTCTTTCTCGATTTCAAGACAGGGAACAGCAACGCCCGGAGTGTAGGCCAGCGCAAGGTCGCGCTGGGTCACGCATGGTTTGGTGGCCTGAATGCTGATTTTTCCGGGTGTCGGCTGGCTATGGTAGTTCAGGGCATCTTCGTGTATGGAATCTTTCGGCATGGTTCTCTCCAACTTTACAATTGCTATGTTGCGCGCATGCTACTCCCCGAAGATGCATTTGAGCAGGGGGAACAATGAGGATTGGTATTGCAGGAGCTGGCGCGGTGGGGTGTCACTATGGGAGCTTGTTTCAGCGGGCCGGATATGATGTCCGTTTTCTGGCTCGCGGAGCGCACCTTAAAGCGATGCAGGATGTCGGCCTCACGCATGTTTCGGAGGGTAAACACTACACACAGAACGTGCAGGCGGATGACAATCCTTCCATTCTGGAGGGGAGCGCTGTTGTTATTCTGACCTGCAAAATGACGGATATCAAAATGATGCTGAAATCTGTGGCAGCACATCTTGGCGAGAATTCATTGCTGGTGACGTTACAAAATGGTGTTGAGGCTCCGGATATGGCGGCAGCCTTATGTTCCGAACATGCAATTGCGGCTGGCACGGCATTTATTGGTGTGCGCATTGAGGAGTCGGGCATCGTGATTCATTCTGCTGCTGGCGGCGTGCGTCTGGGGCTATGGCGGCATGGAAAGGGTGAGGAAAGATTTCATCCGTTGATCCAGGCTTTCATGGAAGCAGGTGTGCCGGTGCGTGAAGAGCCGGATGTACGTCTTATGCTGTGGCGCAAGTTGCTGTGGAATTGCGGTTTCAACGCCATTACCGCGATTACGTACCGTTTTGCCAGAGATATAGCAGCAGATGAGGAAACACTGGCGATTGTCCGTGAGGCGATGGCGGAAACGGTCGCCATTGCCCGTGCGGAGGGCATCGTGATAGGCGAAGAGGATATCAACAAACACATCAAGGCCACGTTGGAAATGGGACCGGTCAAAACCAGTATGTGGCAGGATATTGAGCGGAGAAAGCAAACCGAAGTAGATTATATCAACGGGTTTGTGACCAGAAAAGCCAAAGAAACGGGTATGGAGGCTCCCGTCAACCGGATACTGACCACGCTGGTACATGCTATCCAGTGCGGGAATAAAGAAAAAGCCACATAAGCCGATATATAAATATACAGCAGGAAGGTGTGCCATGCTTGAATTAAGTGTTAACAGGCCCTAGATATTTGCTTTGTTCATGTGTGCCAGACCGGATTCCTTTTAGAACGCCAATATATTTCTGAACTGGATTGGAATCAGATTGGCGTTTAGGATGTGTTTAATGGGACGAGCAGGAGAAATCAGAGGGTTAAAGTGCAGTAAAGAGCTCAATGGACACTGTTTATCCTCGCTCCCATTATGAGCACATTCTGTGTTATAGTGGCGCAAAGCGGCATGCCATGATTTAATCAGCATTTCCCTAATGGAGTATCAGGAATACGATGAGTAAGGAAGAAATATTGAAAGCATTAAATGTTCTGATAGTCGATGATGAAGCCGTTATCCAGAATGTTTTAGTTTTATTTTTTGAGCGCTATGCGCAAGACAATCATTTTTCTGTTAATGTTAGCTGTATTTCAGACCCGGTTAAAGCGCTTTTCGAATTGTCGACACGTGAAGAGCAGTTTGACGTTGTTACCTTGGATGTCCAGATGCCGAAACTGGTAGGCAATGATATCTTCGAATCGTTAATGCATGTTTCTCCCGATTTGGTGAATCGAATTGTATTTGTGACGGGATATGGTGAGGATTTGTTGAAGCAATTCCCAAAAATGGATTTAAAGATACTTCTCAAATCATTTAGTTATCCAACATTTTGCAAGATGATAGATGCGGTGCTCAAGGAGCGTGTTGAGATGCCCGGAAACCACGACACATAATCAATTGGCTGTCTAATCCGATTCGTTTTGCATAAGCCAGCATTACAGGTTATCAAGACGGCTAACCCTATATATTGACCCACGGTTAGGCCTCTGATAGAAACCGCGCCCCGTGCAGGTCTGCACGGTCATGAGATTAGAATTCGGGCGATTAGCTCAGTGGGAGAGCACTGCCTTCACACGGCAGGGGTCGCAAGTTCGAACCTTGCATCGCCCACCATATAAGTCGCTGATATTTAAGGATAAATAGAAGGGTCGCTTTGTCGGCCCTTCTTCTATTTTGCGCTTTCGGTCTGCGTGCGGTCTGCGGATGGTCTGCTTATACCATGTAATCGAACATGATTTTACTTCCCCTTGCTTCCCTCAATTCCCCGCCGACCTTGGCGGAAACAACGAAAACCCCGGACAAAATTCAGCAGGGTTTTACCCCATAAAAACACATCCGCGTCCGTATTGAACCAAAACGACGGCAATTCGACCCATATTGAACTAAAAACCATCCACTGATTCCCGGCGGGTTTTCTGACAGATGTGCCGCGATGCCGA
>CAZEMN010000137.1:0-4620 GCA_964513335.1 uncultured Zetaproteobacteria bacterium
CTTTGAAATATTAGCTTTAAAAAAATCTATCAGTTTATGGCAGCTTTCTAATTTGAATGTATGGCCTTTTTTATGCTCGCTATTTTTATACAAATCCAATATCCCTTGCGGAGGGTTGAAAGTTTCTATGCCTTTTTTTGAGAAAAGCACCTTTGGAAGCATTTTGTTTGCACCTGATAAGAGCTTGTAGTTCATCTTTTCATACACAGCCTCACCTGCTTTGGGCAAAGGATAGTCGCTAAATACTTTAGTGTGTGTAGGGTGCATGATCGCTAAATAATAGTTGCCATCCTTTCGCAAAATAATGCTTTTGTTATCGCTTTCCTTATTCAAATCCCAACCGTTTAACAATGTTGGTGCATCAAAGTTGACTTTGACCTTGTCCCTGGAAAACGACTTTTTCGTCAAGTGGTTGCGTGTCTTGTTATACAAGCTAACGGTTGGCTGCGAAAATGCCTCATACGCTTCTGCAAAGCCTGCGTAGAAACCCGTATCCACATCCGGCATATCAATCGGCTTGCGGCCCTTCACCAAATGCAAGGATTTGACTGCGTGGGAAACCTCCATAAAGGCATCCAGCATTTCCCTGATGGCTTCCACCTGTTGGAAACCCTCTCCGCCTTTATCACAATCATCCTTTGGCAAGCGCCGATTCCTGCTTAGTTCATCCAGTTCCAGCAGTGGCTTTACCTGCTCGATATATTGTGCCAAGTCAGCCAACTTCTTATTGAACTGCTCTTGCAGAAAAGATGAAGCCGGACGGGTAGAATCCGACAAGGCTTTCAGCAGTTGGCGCATTTCATCATTTGCATCAAGCTGGCCGATATAGCCTGAAATCAGGCTATCCACATCGGCAAGCGCATAAACATCCTGCTTGATAAATCGCTCACGCCCCTTTTTCGTAGATATCTTGTCCTCGGCATGCCAGCGAATGGCATCAGGAATAGCTCCAAAAAAGTGAAATATCTCCTGCGATAAAGAAGCCAGTGATGCGCCCTTAATGTATACCCTGCTTAAATCGGCTTCTGAAAGTTTTTCCATGCTTTCTTCCAGTTCGGACAGCAGCTTTCCTCTCGCTTCGTTGATATACTCTTTCAGCGATTCAAGCAGTTGTTTATCGTCTTCAAACGCTTCAGGAATAAACGAGTGCGACTCTCTGTCGCTAAGGATCTGTTTGTGCAGTTTGGTGAAACGAGGAAACCCTCGAGCGACATCCGGATGCTGCTGGCGATATAGGTTGATCTGTTCGTTCAAGCCCTGAATTTTGCTTCCCTGCTCATTGACTTTGCCTCCCAACAGCTCCTGAAAACCATCAATACCTGATTGAGCAAGCAGGTGAACAAAACACCGTGTCTTAAACGCATCATCCAATGATTGAACACCCATCTTTTTCAGCAATTCACTATCCACCTGAAACATCAAATCAGGATATTTCTCCTGAATCTCGTAATACGCCATACAGTTGTTGAAAAAACGCGGTAGATTCTCGTTCATCAGCCGGTTTGCGATGGCCGTGCCCTGTGCTTCTGCGGCGTACATATTTTTTCTGTTCTCATGAAAGCCTGTAAAATAGGTGGTAAACTTCTTGAAGCTTTCTACCGTATTCCTGTGCTCCTCCCACAGTCCTTTCTTTTGCAGCCATCCGGGCAAGTCACGGGTAATAAACTCTTTTTTGAATAAACCATCATTATCAACAAACGATGTAACCAGCTTCTTTCTCAACCCTTCCTGCGCACTTTCCCACTCCTTTCTGTGTTCAGCCGGATTTTCCTTTAAGCGCTGATAATATGAAAAGGCTTCCTCAAGCGCTGTTGAGAAATCCAGTATCTCGCCTGTTTTCTTGTCCACCGGCTCTGTCAGACAGCCTTCGATATATTCACGATGATAATCATCAATCAGCTTCTTGATTGCCTGATAATCCTTTGCTCGCTGCTCACTTTTTACTACTTCACCTCTTAAATACTGTGATTTGAAGTCTTCGATTCTCTCCGCCGTTTCTCCAACCGGTATCAACCCGAAACGCAGTGTTTTCTGTAAAGAATAGATTTGTGTAAAGTTTTCAAACATTGACAACCCCTGCATGTAATATGATTGCTTCAACCTGTGTTTATCCGGTAGTAAGTTAGCAAAAGCATTACACTTCCGCCATTGTATCTAACGGATGCCTCGAAGTCTTTTCATAACAAGAATTGATTTTTCGTAGGCACTGCTTTCAAGCAGCCACAGCCCTCGCATTCGGGGGCTTTTTTTTGCATCATTTAATATAATATTAAGGTTTTACATCTCTCTACTGGCATAGACGTCCGCTGCGCGCCAAACATCTCAAAATGTAAAACGTCCTATTCAAACGTTCCCACTCAGGCTTCGGCCAGAATTCGTGTTAACAGGTTCCACATGCTGTGCTAATCTTGCGCGCATCAATTTTGTAAGTGAGGATTCCAATGGCTTTTGTTGTTACCGAGTTGTGTAAAGATTGCGTGGATACGGCATGCGTATCCGTTTGTCCTGTGGACTGTTTTTATCAGCCCAAGGAACCAGGCGAAAAATATCCTAACATGCTGTATATCTCGCCTGAGGAGTGTATCGACTGCGCCGTATGCGAGCCGGAATGTCCCTGGGAGGCCATTTATCCCGAGGAAGACGTGCCGGAAGTATTCGCGAGCGATATTCCACTCAATGAGGCGTGTGATACCGATCGGGATAGCTTTGAACTGGCCGAAGTTATTGAGCATGAGCCGCCCTCCGCTGAAGAAGTAGCGGAGAAAAAGGCTAAATACGGTCTTTAGCACCTGTCGGGCGGCGTTCATGCCGCCCACCCTTTTCTTTCCATGCTAACCGAATCCAAACTGTGCCCGATCCTGATCGGCATGGAACGAGTTGACATGGCCGGACTGTGCAGAGCTGCCGGTGTTAAACCGGTACACGCCGAAACATTACTGGCTCATGTGTTCCGCCATCACACACGCGATATCCGTGCCATTCCCGATCTGCCTCAAGCTCTTTATGGGTGGCTTGAGCGGCATACGCAAACGCTTGATGCCACGCTGATCACCCAACAAAACGCAAATGATGGAACGTGCAAGATGTTACTGGCTATGCCGGATGAAAAAGAAGTAGAGACCGTACTGATCCCGGGAAAGAAACGGTTAACGCAATGTATTTCGACACAAATCGGCTGTGCGCTGAACTGTTCTTTTTGTCTTACGGGCACAGCGGGGCTGACTCGCAATCTGAGCGCCGCCGAGATGGTTGCCCAGATTATGATTGCCATGGATCATTATGACGAACGGGCGAGCAACCTTGTACTCATGGGCATGGGCGAACCCATGCATAATTATGAGGAAGTAGCGCGTTTCGTGCGCATTGTCACCGATATGAAAGGCATGGCCTTTTCACCACGGCGGGTAACTGTCTCCACGGCAGGCCATGTGCCGGGAATCCAGCGTATGACTGCCGACCGCCTCCCCTGCAACCTGGCCCTGTCGCTTAATGCCACTAACGATGAGACCCGCAATCGGATCATGCCGATCAACAGGCGCTGGCCCATTGCCGAGGTACTGTATTGGGCAGGTACATTCGTCAAAACCATGCGTAAACGGGTTCTGATTGAATATGTCATGCTGGCGGGAATCAACGATACGGACATGGATGCAAAGCGGTTGATCCAACTACTCGAGGATATCCCCTACACCATCAACCTTTTGCCCTTCAATACATATCCTGGAAGCCTCTATCAGCGCCCGGAGCCCGCACGCATATCCGCCTTCCGGAGAATTCTTGCCGGGGCAGGCAAGGTGGCCGTCGTACGCGAAAGCCGTGGCAGGGACATATCCGCCGCCTGTGGGCAGTTGTATACCTCAGCGAAACGTCCTCGACAGAAAGCCGCACAAAACACTTAACGCAATAAACTACAGACTACTCAGGTTATCCCTGGCAACAGTGTAGCCGGGATTGATCTTTAGCGCCTCCTTGAACTCGGTTCTGGCGCGATCACGATCATGCCGCTCGTTTCGGGTATAGTAAGCCACGCCAAGATCATTGTGCACCCGCGCATCACCGGGGCAAAGCTTCACAGCCTTTTCCAGATAGTACACCTTGTCATCATTGTTTTTAGTCTTGAGGGAACGATCAAAATATTCTTGCCCTTTCGTACAATTTTGCGTGGCAAGCTTTCTACCACTATTCACTTGCTGGGCCGGTTGTTGCACCTGCTGCTGGGCCGCCGCCTCTCGACGGCCGGTCTCTTTGGCCCGCTGCTCACTTTTATCCATCTGACTGCCAATGATGTAGCCACCAATCGCACCAATTGCGGCACCCTTGCCTGATCCGCCTGAGCGATCCACGGCATGCCCGATACCCGCACCGATACCGGCGCCAAGCAACGCACCCATCACGCCCTTCTCGCCAGCCATGGAAGGAGCGGCGAACACCAGCATACCAAGCAATGTCAGCCATACTTTACGCATCACCATATCCTCCTTTTATATTGTCCTCTTGTTAGTATAGAAGGTAAATAGAAAATTACATTCACATCACCCCAATAAACAGGGGAACCATTACGCCTATTTAGCCCGGATTTTTCATGAGTCCACGCAAGCAGAGGTAATTGGGAAGCTTTCT
>CAZEMN010000138.1:0-2390 GCA_964513335.1 uncultured Zetaproteobacteria bacterium
CGATGGGCAAAGGCATGCGCCAGTTCGTCATCCGACAGGGAAAGGGCTGCCGTATCGGTACAATGCCAGCGGCGTTTGTCCTCATTACCGGCCCATGCAAACGCGGTTTCGGCGCATTCGCCCGGTGCGGCCACATAATAACGGCAGGCACGCTCAAGCCATTGCATGCGCCGGGAGTCGTACAACGGCCGCGCATCCACGCAGTCAATCACGGCTTTGAGTTCAATGGAGGTCTCCGAGGGGGAAACTGTGGTCCGCCAGACCACGCCCAACCGCCTGCCGCGTCCGAAAGGCACATGAACACGCATGCCCGGCTGCGGTTCACCCAGCCACTCCGGCCATTGATAGGTAAAGGTTTTATTCAACGGCGCAAAGACCGCGACCTCAACCAAGCCCGGACTATTCATGGTAATGATCAGCTACTTCGCCGGTCACACAACACAAATTTTCCACCATGAAGAACATGAAGCACAGGAAGAGTTCGGACCCAATACTTTTTTTCATGGCCTTCATGCTCTGCATGGTTATTACGATCATAAAACAAAGCTTTTCAGGCCTTGTCGCAATAATTTTACATTGAAATTGATCAGGAATCCCTGCCTGACCCCTGCCAGTTTCATATAGGTCAATAGTTGCGCCTCATGTATACCTTTGAGTGTTTCCACGCTTTTCAACTCAACAATAATTTCATTCTCAATAAATAGATCAATACGGTATCCGCAATCCAGATAAACGGCTTTGTATTCAACAGGTAATGGATATTCTAACTGAAAACTGATGCCCCTCAGTTTCAACTCATGTGCCAGACACTGTTGGTATGCTGACTCAAGCAAGCCCGGACCTAGCATTTTGTGGACTTCAATCGCGCTTCCAATGACCTCATGAGATAATTTGGTGAAATTTAATGACTTCATGCTCTTCATGTCCTTCATGGTAAATCAATCAGTGGATGGAAGTGCCGGCTGCAGGCTTTCCACTGGCGGCGGCCATGGGCGTTCCCTGAAATTCCGGCACAATGGCCTTGAGTGTGTGACGCACGAGATCAGTATCGCGTCTGGCACAAGCATCGCGCAATTGTTCCAGTTTACCTGTCAATATCGACCAGTCCACTTCGCGCGATTCGGCCAGCATCAGCTTCGGATGCGCTGTGCCACTTAAATGCTCGGCCTCGTGGAACAACTCTTCATACAGTTTTTCTCCCGGCCTTAAACCCGTGAACTTAATGGTAATGTCCTCATTGGGCACAAGGCCGGACAGCCGAATCATCTGCTCGGCCAGATCCACAATCTTCACAGGCTCACCCATGTCCAGTACGAATATCTCACCACCCTGCCCCAATGCTCCGGCCTGCAGAATCAGGCTTACAGCCTCCGGGATGGTCATGAAGAAACGGGTCATTTCAGGATGCGTTACAGTCACGGGGCCGCCATCGGCAATCTGTGCCCGGAACTTGGGCACAACACTTCCGGTGGAACCCAGTACATTGCCGAATCGCGTGGTGATAAAAGCTGTTTTTGGGTTGCGTGCGTCCAGATTCTGACAATACACCTCGGCGGCGCGCTTGGATGCGCCCATCACATTGGCGGGATTCACCGCCTTGTCCGTACTCACCAGAACAAATGCCTTCGTTCCGAACTCCACTGCCAGATCGGCCACATTGCATGTGCCAAACACGTTGGTTTTCGCACCTTCCGCTGGATTCTCCTCCACCAATGGAACATGTTTATAGGCAGCGGCATGAAAAATAACCTCCGGCTGGAAATGCTCAAACACCCAGCGCATGCGCACGCTATCGCGCACATCACCCAACAGGGGAATACAGATATCGCCCATCCGGCTCCGCATTTCCTGTTCAATGTTGTAGAGGTTAAATTCGGCATGATCCAGCATCACCAGCCGCGCCGGTGCCATGCGACCAATCTGGCGGCACAGTTCGGAGCCGATGGAACCCCCGGCTCCGGTGACAAGCACGCAACGATCCCGTAACAGCGATGTCAAACGCTCCGTATCCATGATCACGGGGTCGCGTCCCAGCAAATCCTCAATGGCCACCTCGCGCAGACTGGCAACCTCAACACTGCCATCCGCCAGTTCCGTCAAAGATGGCAACGTGCGGCACGGGATACCGAGCTGCTGACAGTCCCCGGTCACACGCCGGACCAGTTGGTGTGAAGCGGATGGAATGGCCAGCAGCACCACATCCACGGCCATGGTGCGAATCTGTGCCGGAATATCATCCAGTCCTCCCAACACACGGACACCATGAATCTCCATCCCCCGTTTGTCCGGATCGTCATCCAGCAAGCCGACAGGCAGATAAGCATTGCCTTTCAGCAGGTCACGCAACAGCAGTTCACCCGCGCGGCCCGCACCTATAATTAGCGCACGCG
>CAZEMN010000138.1:2490-4559 GCA_964513335.1 uncultured Zetaproteobacteria bacterium
CCCAGCCGGCCTGCCCGGATCACCGCATCAATGCCACGGCAATGATCCTCCACATACAACCAGTCACGGATATTACTGCCATCCCCGTAAACCGGAATCGGCTTCCGTTCCAGGCAGCAGCGGATCACCGTCGGAATGAATTTCTCATCGTGCTGATATGGCCCATAGTTATTGGAACAGTTGGTGGTTGCCACCGGCAGACCATAGGTATGGTGGTAAGCCCGAATCAGGTGATCCGAACCCGCTTTGCTCGCCGAATAAGGTGAATTGGGCGCATAAGGAGTCGATTCCGTGAATGCCGGATCATCCTGCTCCAGCGTGCCATAAACCTCGTCGGTAGAAATATGATGGAATCGGAAAGATGCCTTAAGGGCATCGGCAGGTGAAAGGTGTGAGGTGTGAGGTGTTGCCTCATCTAACATCTTACGCCTCCCATCTAACGTCTCGATCCAGTATTGTCTGGCAGACTCCAGCAACGTGAACGTACCCATCACATTGGTCTGTACAAAAACGGCAGGGCCTGTGATTGAATTATCCACATGGCTCTCGGCGGCAAAATGCACGATGGTGTCGATTTCATACGTACGAAGCAGCCTGTCCACCAGCTTACGGTCACAGATATCACCCTGCACAAAGGTATGCCGCGATGCATCGGGCAAATCTTTCAGGTTATCCAGCGATCCGGCATAGGTCAGCGCATCCAGGTTCACAACATGCACATCCGGATCGGTCTTCAGCATATGACGCACGAAATTGCAGCCGATAAATCCGGCACCGCCCGTGACCAGCATTCTCTCCGGATGAAATGCCATCACAGCCCTTTCAACAGCGTGGAGAGATATTCACCATAATTACTCTTGCTTAAAGTGGCCGCGATCCGCTCAAGTTGAATATCGTCAATGTAGCCCATACGCCAGGCAACCTCTTCCGGACACCCGATGCGCATTCCCTGCCTACGCTCAATCACTTCAACATAGCGCGCTGCATCCATCAGGGATTCATGGGTTCCCGTGTCCAGCCAGGCCGCACCACGGCCCAGCAACTCGGCGCCAAGGTGCCCCTGTGAAAGATATTCATCAATAATTGAAGTGATTTCGAGTTCACCGCGAGCAGATGGTTTTACACCGGCAGCAATATCAACCACGTTATTATCAAAAAAATAGAGTCCGGTGATAGCCCAGTTGGATTTGGGTGCGACGGGCTTTTCTTCAATGGCGGTGATCTGGCCTGAATCATTTATGGTCGCAACACCATAACGCTCAGGATCGCGCACCTGATAGCAGAATACCGTTGCCCCACTCTGCTGGCTTACCGCCCTCTCCAGCTTGGACGCCAGCCCCTGCCCATGGAAGATATTGTCCCCGAGAATCAACGAAACATGGTCTGATCCGGTAAAATCCCGGCCAATGATAAAGGCTTCGGCAAGCCCTCGCGGCTTCTTCTGAACCGCATAGGAAAAAGAACAACCCCAGGCACTTCCATCGCCCAAAAGATGTTGAAACAGGGGAAGATCATGCGGCGTGGAAATGACGAGTATTTCCCGGATGCCAGCCAACATCAATGTGGACAGGGGATAATAGATCATTGGCTTGTCGTACACCGGCATCAGCTGCTTACTCACCGCCAGCGTCAGCGGATACAACCGGGTACCGGAACCTCCGGCAAGAATAATGCCCTTCATGTTCACCTCATCAGCCTGCATTTTTCATAAATTTCCGGGATGGGGCACCAGGATATGGTAACATTTGTGAATCATGCAGATTAAACATCATGCCCGCCAGCCTATACGGGCCAGCGGGCACATGGTTGCATATTCGACCGTTTAATTCAGTTTTGAGTTACCGGAATCAAATGCCTTGAAACGCAGGTAATTACGCGCTGGCACGTCCACCTTCTTTCCTGTTTTTGGATTACGCGCCTGATGCGCATTCCTGTGCTTTGCATAAAACTTGCCTAGCCCCTTCAGCCTAACTTCTTCACCTGCTTTAAGTTGCACAACAATTTCCTGCTTGGCCGCATCCAGCACAGCGCGTGCCTGTTCCTGCGTGACGCCAGCCTGTTTGGCCGCA
>CAZEMN010000139.1:0-4553 GCA_964513335.1 uncultured Zetaproteobacteria bacterium
CACAAAGAATTATACGGAGTCAGCTAACTTTTTCATGAAAAATCCGGGCTAGCAGCCAGTTCCAGCATTGCAATGTTTGGATCATCCCGTCTCATTTCATGGATAACCGTTTGCCAAGTTCTTCAATCGCCATCTTCCTCTCGCGTGCCCGTCCACCACGAATGGCATCAACCATGGCAAGCAGTTCATAGAACGCATGATCTTTTCTCGCCGCTCTGGGAGCAGATTTATGCAAAGGAGAAAACGATATACCCCGCACCTCTCCTTCCGGGTCCGGCCAGACGTAGGGCTGCTCATTTGATTTAACAAATTCCTTATTGAGTGGTGGTGCAAAAGATGCAGTTGGCATGCCTCGGGATGGTTCGCCAATGTCCGGTACGAATACAAAGCGGATGCCATGCACAAGAAATTCCCTGAGGTTTGCGAATACAGGCCTGTATCCATCATCCTTACGAATCAGATTGGCCTTGATCAAACGATGAATGGCGTCATGCACTCTGGATGCGCTCATGCCAAGCAATTCTCCAATACGCTGCATGGAACATGGCTCGTTTTTGAGAACGACCAGTTTCAATGCAACGTAGATATCCTGTGGTTTCAATTCCATATCAGCACTCCATTATTCCTGATTCTGGAATGAGGAATGGCGAATGTCAATGTTGAATACTGGGGTTACACAGGGCTTCGTATTTTGTTTGCTGATTCCATTAAGCCCGTGAAAATTACATCCGCTAACCGCTGCGGAAATCCTGTCGGCAGCATTGCTCCAACACTGCTTATCACCTTTGATGTCGCCGCCAGAATTTCCTCAATGACTGAATCAATCTCACCGCCAAGACCAAGCTTCCCAGCCACAATGCGGAACTGGCGCGGATATATATCCTTCAGTTTATAGTGTACATTCCTGGAACGAAAGGCCATGGCCAACTTGGCATCATGCCAACTGAGGTGATTAGGCCTTTCTCCGATAATCGGCCATGCAGAAAGTACGTCATAAAGCGGCGTCATGTGATAAGTACTCGATGTTTCATGGAAAATACTGAAGTTCTTAGCATGCCCGTCTGTTGCGGCGAGCATCCAGAAGAGTATCTGGGCTTTGTAAAAAGCACGGCGATCCCGATCAGCGCGGCTGGAACCGCGCAGCAGTCCAAGAATATCCGCCATGCCCGGCCCGCCATCACTCTCATATTTCAGGGATGGGGGGATGCCCAGCGACTGGCACATATCTTCCTGCGGCAACCGCAGCCAGTAATCTCCTTTTGCGGATATTTTCCGGTCAAAGCGTTTCACCACCAGGGTTTTGGTTTCTCCGAAACAAGCCATCTCGCAATGCGCCGTTTCGATGTCGTAAGCCTGCATGATCCTGGAGCAGAGCCACTCGTTCTCGATGGATGTGCTCATATCTGCACGCATATGGCCGACCATGCCGAGCGGCAGCTTCATGATATGGGTCGTCGGTGTCACGCCAATGGGCGCATGCCATTGATTGCTGTGCCACAAAAGCGCTGTTTTTTCCTGCGCACCGGTAATCGAAATCCGGAACTCTTTCTGAGCTTCTCCGGGCAATGCCGTGCTGACCGCCGCATTCAAATGTTGCGCCACTTCCAGTTCTGTAAGCGGTCGCGCCTCTATCCGGTTCCAGCCGACAGGCTCATCATCTTTCGGCAGCAACTGGATGGCACCCACGCAGTCCCTCCCGATTTCAGCCAATAGTTCAAAGGGGGAGCTTCCGCTGATTCCGAAATTCTGTCGGATGCGGCGCCGAATCGCCTCGCTATCCGGCAACAGATTGTCAAAGAAGTGTTCAACCACATCGCCCTTATACGCAAGATTGCCCGGACGAAACGGCATGGACAGCGACAGCATTCGCCCATGCGGCGAGTGCAGCCACGCATCCGCATATTGAAATTCCTGTGGACGATTTTTGTACGCGTGCCAGGTTCCGGCCAAATGCCCATTCATCCAGATGTTCAGCGACTGCCGGTTCTTAGACCGTCTGCGAACCGGGTTCACCATGACTCCTCATCGTGTGCATGATCATGAGCGTCCTTGCTGTTCCGCTCCCGCACAATCAAATCCGCATCCAGTTCGGATAGCATTTGCAGAATACGTTCAAAACGCGCGCTTTCCGGATTTGCTTCAATCGCAGCCACTCTGCGCTGCGACACGCCGAGCTTTTCCCCCAGTTTCTTCTGGGTTAAACCGGCCTGTTTTCGCATGCTCTTCAGAAGCGATGAAAGCTGTTGGGCGATAGCAATTTTGTATTCCATATCTTCACCTAACGGCCAATATAGAATAATATAGGGCTATTGTAAATATAGAATATTAATATGCTATATAGAAAATAGAATAAATAAGCTCATCGACAGGCTCCAAGTTTTTTCCCGTCCATTAATTTCATCAAATTTCGTTTGGGTTTGTGACAAAGGCGGATATCCTGAATCCAGCATGTAAACTCAGATTCCTTCTTCGCCTGTTTCATCCATTGTCCAATCGTTAGCATCATTTGCACAGCTTCAGCATAGGCATCATTTTTCTTGCGGTTGATGATGGGTTCAACCAGCCGCTGCCAGCAGAATGTGGCACGAGAAGGATCATACTTCCCTAACTTTTCTCCCAGCGAGCGCCATAAAGCAGCATTGCAATCGCCTGCATTGGCCTCTTGCCATGCAGACTCTATCTCTTTCTCATGTAAGAATATTTGCACCAGTAATGAATGATCCGGTTGCCTCCAATGCGTAGACCTGCTCTTTTTATCCTGTGCAATCCGATGGCGGATATGATCCAGCGCACGCTGCCGCCATTCACTCTCCCAATTCTTCGCCTTTTTGGAAAACACCTTCAATGTTTCCCAACTGTGCAGCGATGGCTGCCGCTCGAATGGTTTCCACGCGAGGGCGACGGCCTTATCGAACTCCTTTCGCTGTTTGTACAACTCCGCCAGATATTCCTCCAGGCGGGAATCGGGATTACCGGCAAAAGCTGCAACGCCTTTTTCCGCCCATTCCAGCGCCTCATCGAAGCGTTTTGCCTTGCCTAGCATTTCCGCAATTTGAAGGAAACGATAAGCGACAGACAAATCTCTTGCTTTGATAGCCACCAGATCATCCACACAGCCACTTACTCTCGCCAGAGATTCCATCATGGATGTGATTCTGTAGCGATCCCGGCGAGAATCCTCCTTCTCCCCCGGCTTCAGCACAGGCAATTTATTCCATGCTTGTTCCACCAGACTTTTGAAACAAGCCATTCCCGCCTTGCCAAAAAGTCCGGCATATTTTTCAGCACTGCCGTAAAACTCATCCAGTTCCGAATGCCTTTCCCGGTCAAACAGCGTGCTGGCCAGTATTTCACGCTCCGCATCATTCTCAGGCGGAGCAAACTTACAGGCTCGCCAATGAATCTCCTGCCAGCATTCCATTTCGTAGCCAGCACTGCCATCGGAATCATCCATATTGTTGTATGCGTTTTTCATACAATCCACGGCATACAAAGCCAGTTCCTGAACCTCTGCCGCATACCCGTCATCAAGCAGTGATTCCAGCATTTTGGTCACATCGCTGAGTTCATCCACATAACTGCTCATGTGGTAGTAATCGATAAAATCAGTTTCTATGGCATTGCGAATGGATTGCTTCAGTGCACTCAGGTCAAGGGATGAGGCGGATGCCTTTAAGGATAATCGTTTGAACAATGTTTCATCCGCTTCGCTCGCCTCCATAATGATTCCGATGAGGGCCTGTTTCTCCCTGCCTTCAAGCCAGTTGCGAATGCGATCGTCTTCACTTTGAACGGTAGCATCCGCCTGCTTGTCTCTGTCCAACCATGCCAGCCCGACAGCCACGCAGTGTTTACAACAGTCCCCCTGTTCGCCCATCGGGCAATTACAGCGGTAACCAAAACCATCAGACCAGTCCAACCTCACCTGATAAGCATGGCGTCCGGAAACCCTGGCCTGCACGCCCTGTTTGTGAAATCGAAGATTCCCCACCCGCCCGGATTCAAAGTAACCCTCTCCACGCCCGAAGGCGGCTATCCCAGCATGTGATTTCAGTTGCTTACGATTCATCGTGCTCATCTTTTTCTATCTCTATGGGCAGGAATGCCCTTTATGGCTTTTTCAAATGCGTCATCCATGTTGTCGGCTTCTTTTATTCTCATCCGGTTAAATTGTTCATACGTCAGTTCCGCACTTTGTTTGGCAAGATCATGCGATATTTTCCCTGCGTGCGTCAATATTTCTCGATCATTCAGACCGAGAAAACCATCCAGTTTGCTGATCCAGTTCTGCATCGTCATGGGGACACGCCGCATCGCCTGACCTTCGGCAAACACCAGATATTGTTCAAGCAGATTATTCAGAGCCGACAATTCATCTTCGTTCAAATAATTCTTGGCAATCACCACATCCTGTTTGCGCGGCTTTTCGCCCCTGAAACTGTTCAATCCCATATTCGGCTGGCTGGCATCAGCTCTTGTCTTGATGATCTCTGCTGCGGTCTGTCCAGTAATAGCCCAATGCAGTTTATTTTGCACCGTTTTGAAAAACAGGA
>CAZEMN010000140.1:0-4468 GCA_964513335.1 uncultured Zetaproteobacteria bacterium
GCTGGCGGAGCGGGATATGGATATGGGCTACTGGGATTGGGATATGCTCAGTGATACGGTGACCTGGTCTGATGGATTCACCCGCATATTCGGGTTTAGCGGTACGCATGTTACGCCGTCCTTTGACACAGTGGCGTCTTGCACGCACCCGGACGACCGGGAATCGCTCAATACTGCGATAGTCGAGGCCATTCATAGTGACGCTCGGCAAGAAACGGAGTTTCGCATCACGCGGGACGGAAAAGAACGTTATATTCATGTAGGCGGCCAGGTGATCTTTACTGACGGAACAAAGCCTGCGCGCATGTTCGGCACGGTTCAGGATATCACCAAACTCAAGCAGGCCGAGCAGCAGCATGAAACACTTCTCAAAACAAACCATCTGCTTGCACAGGGGCTCATCAAGGCCAGGGAGAATGAGCGATCCATGCTGGCGCGCGCCCTGCATGACGACATAGGCCAGAGGCTGACCGCCGTCCAGATGCATGTTTCGGTTGTTACCGATCAGTGTGCATCCAGGGACTATGATGCGGCGAAAAACGGATTGCGGATTATTGGGGATTTAGCGGGAGGGCTGATTGAATCCGTCCGCAATCAACTCAAGCTACTCAGGCCGCCACAACTGGACGAACTCGGACTGAAGGCAGCGCTTGGTTTTCTGTGTAAGCGTTGGAAGGAAAGTAGCCGCGTGGATTGTCGTCTATATGTGAGTGATGCGGTGGATGCACTGGGCGATGACGTGCGCTTGAATCTCTACCGTATTGTGCAAGAGACGCTGACCAACATCGCGCGCCATGCCGGGGCATCGGAGGCGCATGTGGATTTGAGGGTGAAGGAGGATGGTATCCATCTCACCATCCGGGATGACGGTTGTGGCTTTGATCCTGATGCGCAGGCAGACGGCATAGGCCTGGCCGGGATGCGTGAGCGCATGGACTTGCTGGGCGGCAGCATGCGCATTGAATCGGCGCCAGGCAAAGGGACGCGACTTTTTTTCCGGGCTCCACAAGCTCCCACCGTAACAAATAAGAAAAAAACCGATAGATAATAAGGGCGAAGCCTATATAGCTTTATACTGGATTAGCCTATTATGAACACCAATTCTGTATAATATTGGAAATATGAATGGAGAAAGCTGTGGTCTGTGTTCAACTGGTGGATGATCATGCGGTAGTGCGGGCGGGTATCCGTGCCGTGCTGGAATCTCATCCGGATATGAGTGTGGGTGTGGAATCAGTCTCGGGTGAGGAAGGCTATTCCCATTATTTTACGGAGCATCCGGATGTGATGATACTGGATGTCGCCATGCCCGGCGAAGGCGGTCTTTCCATGTTGCATCGCCTGATGCATCGCGACCCGGATGCAAAGGTGCTGGTGCTCAGTATGTATGATGATGCGTTGATGGCCATCAAGGCTCTGGAGGCCGGTGCGCTCGGGTTTCTGACCAAGGGCGCGCGGCCCAGCCTGATTCTCGAGGCGGTGCGAAAGGTGGCTGCAGGCGAGGTGTTCATCGAGAACAGCATGGCACAAAAAATGGCACTGCATCGCGCCAGCAGGGGCAAGGGACTGAATGCCCTGACACGGCGTGAATTCGAGATATTCCATCTACTGGCGGATGGCAAGAGCGTTCAGAATATTTCCAATACGCTGCATTTGAGCCCTAAAACGGTGGGAACCCACCGTACGCGCATCATGGGTAAGCTGGGATGCAGGAACGTAGCCGAACTGGCGCGTCTGGCTATCCGGCATGGGGTGATTCAAGCTTAATCAGGAAATTCCCTATAAAATTAAAGCATCACCCTAATTCATTACTGCTGACAATGAGCCGATAGTTCTACTAATGGGTAAATTGCTGTTTGGCATTCACCGTTCAACGTGGCGCATCGGTCTTAAACTGCTGGCCGCCATTGTCGGCATCGAGTTGGCCATCATGGTGTTACTGGACGTATCGGGACTGGAAACGGCGTCGTTATGGCTTGGTATCGCCGATGCACTGCTGCTGGGGTTGTGTTCCTCCATGCTGATTTACCTCTGGGTGGTGCGTCCACTCAAGCAGGCCGCGCGGCAGAATGATTTGTACAATACCGTGGTGAACAGCCTGCCCGTCGGCATCATAGTTACCGACCACCACAATAAAGAGCACGCCATTGTGTCTGTTAATCCTGCCTTTACCCGCATCACGGGCTATGCACCCGAGGACGTGATGGGCAAGCATCCGCGCCTGCTTCAGGGCGATGATATGGATGAAGTGGAACTGGAAGAAACGCGCGCCACGATGCGGAAAAATAACTCCACGCATGTGGTGCGGAAAAACTACCGCAAAGACGGCACGGCCTTCTGGAATGATCTGTATCTCTCTCCGATTCTGGATGGCCAGGGTCATGCGATCCAGTGGGTCGGGTTGGTGCATGACGTGACCGAGCGAAAAAAGCTTGAGGACCGCGTACAAAGGCTGGCGCATGCCGTGGAGCAGACCGAAGAAGCGATGTGTACCTTTGATCCGGATGGCAATATTGATTTCTGTAATCCGGCCTTTTGCAAGAATGTGGGGCTGGATACGGATCATGTTACAGGTTCACGGGTATGGGACTTCTGGAGCAAGGATGATTCCATTACCGAACAGGCGGTAACTGCTGTCAGGCAAGGGGATATATGGAGTGGCCGCCACAAACGTCGGCGCACCGATGGTGGTACATATGAGGCTTTCACCAGCCTCTCGCCTGTGCGGGATGAAGCGGGCTGCCTGATTCGTTATTCCGCCCTGCACCGGGATATTTCCGAGATGGCTAAAATGGAAAATGAGCTGATTCATGCCCAGCGGATGGAGTCGGTGGGGACACTGGCTGGTGGTATTGCCCATGATTTCAATAATGTGCTGGCAGCCATCATGGGCAATCTGTTTCTGATGAAAGAAGATGTGGAAGACAGGCCCAAGGTGGTGGATCGGATAAAAACCATCGAAAATCAGGGCTACCGGGCAGCGGAAATGATTCGGCAGCTCCTGACCTTTGCGCGCAAGGGAGTTATTGATAAGAAACCGTTTGATTTGAAGCCTTTTTCCAAGGAACTGGTCAGGTTTACCCAACCCGCCGTACCCGAGAATATCCGGTTAAGCTTCGAGGTTGCCGATGAATCCATGATGGTGAATGGCGACCCCGGTCAAATCCAGCAATGCATCCTGAACCTCATTACCAATGCCCGGCACGCCATCGAAGAGAAATTTGGAAGCGTGGAGGAAGGGGAAGGCGAAGGGGGACATATCAGGCTGACAGTCCGCTGTGGAGAACCGCCGAAGAACTGTAACGGCGAGTGTCTGAATGATTCCGGTCAGCCACAGTCGCGGCAATGTGTGGAAATTCGGGTGGCGGACAACGGTTGCGGTATGAGTGATGCGGTTTGTGCCCGTATTTTTGAGCCTTATTATACAACCAAGGGCGTGGGCAAGGGAACGGGACTGGGTCTGCCGATGGTGTTTGGCTGTGTTCAGATGCATCAGGGCTGCATGCTGGTGGAAAGTACACCGGGAGAGGGTAGCACCTTTTCCCTTTATCTGCCACAACTGGGGCAGCAGAAATGTGCGACTCCCGAGGCCGATGACGAGGTTATTATTCAGGGGAACGGCGAATGCATTCTGATCGCCGACGATAATGAACCGATGCGTGAAACCTTGCGGGATATACTGATTGATGCCGGATACCACGTGGTAACAGCCGAGGACGGCGAGGATGCGATCGACGTTTTCCACGAAAATGAGCAGAAAGTCAGACTGGCTTTTCTGGATTTGGTGATGCCTCGCCATGATGGAAGAGTTGTAGCCCGGCATATCAAGGCGGCTCGTCCGGATGCTGAAATTGCACTGATGACCGGGTATGATTTTTCCGACACCATTTCCAGTGATTCGCTTATACTCAATGGCTCGATACAGATGATACGCAAGCCCTGGGCGGTGAAAGACATTAACAGGGCGCTGGGTGCAATTCGTTTGGGCGGCTTGGGCCAGGCGGATGGCGGAGAGGGAAAACCTGTGACAAGGAAACAGACATCAGAATGAATGTGCTACTGATTGAAGATGAAGGTCATATTCACCGGATTATCAGACAATTCCTCCAGCGTTTCGGTGAAGAAAAAGGCATCGAGGTTAATCTCAAGGGTATTTCCGACCCTGTACAGGGCGTGTTTGAACTGAGTATGGCTGGTGAATATTTCGATGTGGTGGCACTGGATGTGCGCATGCCCAAGCTCCGCGGCGACGAAATCTATGCCTATCTGATGCGCGAGAAACCTCATCTGCTGGATGAAGTGCTGTTCGTGACCGGATACCGCCATGATCTGGATGAACGCTTTCCCGATCATAATTTGCGTGTGCTGGAAAAGCCCTTTCGCTACCGGCAGTTCGCCGAGTCGCTAATGGAGATTATTGCCTAGCTTGCATGATTCATAAATCACCATAATGGCCGGTCTACGGGTT
>CAZEMN010000141.1:0-2378 GCA_964513335.1 uncultured Zetaproteobacteria bacterium
ATCCTTGACCGGATTCCATGCGCTGCTGGTGAGAAAGGAGAAACCAAATTTATGAATAGATGGCAGGGATTCGTGCCAGAGGTTGGCCACGATGGCAGCGAATAGCACCAGGATGCCGAGTGCGAAGAAGAGGGTGACCCCTTTGAATGCGGTGTCGCCCCAAGCCTTGTTTCTTACCGTGTTCATACTGTAGCGACACTCCCCGTCATTGATTGGCTGCCTGTGCAATACTTACTGTAAGTCTGTCAGCGTGCAATGGTATTCAATTAAAAAAGGGCCGGGAATGATGATCCCGGCCCTTCCTGATGCGGTCCTTCCTGATGCAGTACAATATCAGAGGAGATTTGGTTTAATCAGTAGCCCCGCAACAGCTTATTTCCAGATAGTATTTCCCGAACGATCACGCAGCACCTTGCTCCATGTGGCGCGCACCATCTTGGCCACGGCTTCCGGCATGGGCACATAGTCCAGTTTCTCGGCAGCCTTGCCGCCATTGTTATAGCTCCAGTTGAAGAACTTCAGTACTTCCTTGGCCTGGGCCGGGTTGGTCTGAGTCTTGTACATCAGAATGAATGAAGCCCCGGTAATTGGCCAGGAATTCGCACCAGGCTGGTTGGTCAGCACCATGTAGTAGCCTTTGGCATGCGCCCAATCCGCACCTGCAGCAGCTGCCTGAAAGTTGGCAGACGTCGGCGCAACGAAATTACCATTTTGATTCTGAAGCAGGATGCTGGCCATATGGTTCTGCAGCGCATAGGCATATTCGACATAGCCGATGGAACCATCCACCTTGCTCACGAAGGCAGCCACACCCTGATTACCCTTGCCACCGAGACCGGTTGGCCATGACACGGCCTTGGCATTGCCCAGTTTCTCAGACCATTCACTGCTGACCTTGGTCAAATAGTTGGTGAATATCCATGTGGTGCCGGAACCGTCAGCACGGTGTACGACGCTGATATCCTGATGCGGCAGGGAAAGACCCTTGTTGTTGACCGTAATGCGCGCATCATCCCACTTGGTGATTTTACCCATATAGATGTCGGCCAGATTACGGCCCGTCAGCTTCAACTGACCGGCCTTGACGCCTTTGATATGTACGACCGGTACGACACCACCCATGATCATCGGGTACTGCATCAGGCCGAACTTATCCAGGTCGGCAGCTTTCAGTGGCGCATCGGAAGCGCCGAAGTCCACTGTTTTCGCCTTGATCTGTTTGATGCCACCGCCGGAACCGATGGCCTGATAGTTCAGCTTCACGCCGGTTTCCTTGTTGTAGGTATAGGCCCAGTTGGAATAAACGGGGAAGGGGAATGTCGCCCCCGCGCCGTTAATCGTGGCTGCAGCCTGGGCGGCAGGTGCGGCGCTCATGGCGCCAACCGCGATCAGTGCTGCTGCAAAAATCATCTTTTTCATGGTTTTCTCCTTTTTCCTTTTTATAAAGACAATGCTCATGTTGCTTCAAGCAAGGGTGGACGGGAAGCATGCGCTTCCCGTCTCCCGTTTCTTCTCTAGAAATCCACCTGTGCGCGCATCTGGAACACGTCCGGGCTGAAGTTGTTTCTGGCCACGGTTGCGATTGGTGAGCGGTCCACCGAGGCATGCACCCAGTTGAGCATCAAACGCAGGTGCGGGTGCGGATACCAGTTCAGAGCGGCGGTGATGTTCTGTTCCTTGCCGCCGGTGATGCCGGTGTCTTCCAGGTCCAACTGGCTGAAACGTGCGGCAACTTCGAATGCACCCCAACCATCCTTGCCGAGCTGGAAGTTCTGGTTCGGATGTACGCGGCCGAAGGTACCCTTCTTGACGCTGTACGGACGCGATTCGCCGGTGAGGAACCAGCTTCCAAAGACATAGTAGCCACTGAAGTTAGGCTCGTTCGTGGCACCGTTCTGGTAGTTCACATTGGTGCGGATATATTCGCCCTGTATGGATGCGGGACCATAGACGGCGGCTGCTTCCAGATCATACTTCAAAACACTGTCCACGTTTCCGAGATTGCCGGTGTTTACCAGTCTCTGGTTTGTAACATGGGATTCCGGACGCTCACGGAATCGTACCTGTCTGTCGGAGTTCGGTAGGCCGTAGTTAATACCGGCGCCCAAGTGCAGGACACGCGTCTTTTCATGAATCGGTGCAAAGGTCAGGCGACCGGTGACGTCGAACTTGGAATCTATGCTCGAGTTGCCAGCGGCACCGTTGGTGAAGACGCCTGCCGCAGCGCTCCATGAATCACCGTGGCCGGACAATGCGGCACCGATGTTACGGCTGGGTGCAAATGCGTTCGGCGTCGCGCGCTCCATGAAGGTGATGTACTTGGAACTGGTCAGCTCTTCCAGGCTGAACGGCTCCTTGAAGTTGCCGACCTGGATGTG
>CAZEMN010000141.1:2478-4419 GCA_964513335.1 uncultured Zetaproteobacteria bacterium
CGAACGGTATGCGACGAATGTGACAGGCGTATGACATATACACCGTGTCACATGCGTGTCACATGAATGACATCCCTATGCCACTTACGGCTATTAAGTTGCGGACATCACATAAGGAGGTATTTGATATGACACAGCCTGTAATGACCGCATTGGTCGCGTCTATTTCCGCCAATCCATACTTTGCCCGCTTCCGCGGCATGCCCGTTGGGCAGGAACTGGAAGTGAACGACGCCATGACATTATTTTCCTGTTTTGAGGAGGAGCATATCAAAAAAAGTGAAATCATTTATGAGGTCGGTACGCAGTCCGAACGGACGATGTATATCTTGCTTGCCGGCAATGTTTCCGTACGCGATGCATCCGGCAATATTTACTCAACTTTAAGGCCCGGTGATGTCTTCGGACTGTTTTCATTTCTGGAGGACCGGCCACATTCGGCAACGGTGACGGCGCAGGACGATCTGGTGGCAATGAGCTTAAAGCGCACGTATTTCGATCTGATTACTTTGGAAGATCCCGTACTGGGTTATCAGTTGCTGCGTTTCATGTTTCGCCTGCTTTCCCGTATGTCGCTTAATCTGGAAGTGGAATATGCAGCGCTTCGGGATTATGCCTTGGGAACGCGCGCCTGATTACAGTGCAAACATTTTACCACGAAGACACAAAGGCACGAAGAACATAGACAAGATGGGAACGATTAATTCTATGCTTTTACACTTGGTGTCTTCGTGGCTTTGTGGTTCGAGCTTTTTATGTTTTCTACTACATCTTAGGCAATCCGCTTGTCATCCATAGCTGTTATCCTCATGATAACCGGCAATGGCGAACAGAAGTAGCAATATGGGCCGGAACGACCAGCAAATTCTGATTGTGGAGGATGACGCGCCGATCGCGCGCCTGATGCAGATACACATCGAAGCGGCCGGGTACAAGGCGTGTTGCTGTGCGGATGGCAACAAGGCCATTGAACTGTTGCAAGAGGAGCCCTGGAAGCTGGTGGTTCTGGATCGCATGTTACCCGGCGCTGATGGTATGCGGGTGCTGCGTTTTATCCGCCGCACGAGTCAGGAGGAAATGATTCCTGTCCTGATGGTGACAGCGCTGGGGCAAACGGCGGAACGTGTGCAAGGCCTGAATGAAGGCGCGGATGACTATCTGGCCAAGCCTTTCGAACCCGAGGAACTGGTGGCACGCGTGCAGGCATTGTTGCGCAGGAGCAGTCCGGTCGAGGGCGAACGCCTGAACGAAGGCGGCATTGAGATGAATCCCGATACTTACGAGGTTGTGGTTCACGGATGCAGCGTGACCTTACGGCCACTGGAATACCGCCTGTTGCAGCTGTTGATGAAAAAACCCGGAAAGACCCGCAGTCGTGATTATTTGCTCGACCATGTCTGGGGCCAGGACACTTTTGTTGAACCGAGGACGGTGGATGTTACGGTCAAACGCCTGCGTAAGACCCTGAAGTCATGTGGCGCCGGTCATTGTATCAAAACCATACGCGGCATGGGTTACCGCTTTTATCCGGACTCGGGCGATTCGTGAATCATCACAGGGGTCTACCTATATGATTTCCGGCTGGTGGCTTGTGCCGCCGCTGATACTCTGGTGGACGCATGCCTTGTGGCAACGCCGGCAAGTGAATGGCTTGCGGTCGGAGTTGTGGCGCTTGCGATCGGAGTACGAAGAGCTTTCCCGGCGTCTCCGGCGGCGCAGCGACCGCATGGATGCGCTGTTCGCCACGATGAACGAAGCTGTTTTGCGGCTGGATATGCAGGGTAATGTTGTGGCGTTGAATGATCGGGCGCGGCGGGTGTTTCAATTACCGAAGCAGCTTCCCTTGCCTCAGCCGATGACGGCCTTGTACCGTCAGCCCCAGTGGAACAAGGGTATTCAGAAGGCATTGAGTCAGCTTCCCGAGCCCTATGATCTGCCTGA
>CAZEMN010000142.1:0-4398 GCA_964513335.1 uncultured Zetaproteobacteria bacterium
ATCATCGAACAGGGAATAGACAGCCAGCGAATCGGTCTTATAGGCAAGCTTGGCTTGCCGGTATGCATTGATAATATCCATCGCCGAGGCATCCGGGGCAATTTCCAGAATATCATAATAGTTGGCTGTTGATTCTCCTGTCATGGCCGGAATTGACTGTCCGGGCTATCCTGATCCAGCAGTGCGGCAGCCATATGCTCAATATAAATGGCGGCCCGCGACTGTGGGAAAGTCATCAGGAACGGGCGGCGTTGGCGTGAGGCGGAAATGACCTGTTGGTCATGGTTCAGATGACCCAGATAATGAATTTTTTGGCCAAAGTATTTCAGGCATGCTGTAGTCATGGACAGGCCGAGATCAGTATCTGCCGGTTCCAATACCTGATTGACGATCAGGTGTAACTGCTGTTTTTCAAGCTCGCCCTGCAGCAGTCGGGCATGATCCGGATGTCGTTGCTGCATGGCGGCCATAAAGGATGCCAGCGTACGAATTTTCCGGTTTTCACCATGGCGCAGGGTCATGATTTTACTCATCAGTTTCCGTGTTTGGCGGGGGGCTCCGCGTAATTTTCGAGTCATCACACATTTGAGAAATCGGTATGTATTTTCGATAGAGGCGGGATCCGGAACCACAGGAATGATGCCTCGCTCAGCCTGGATAAAGAAATCCAGGGTGTTGAATGAGGTGCCGGCACCGAGATCAATGACGACATAATCGGCCTGGATACGTTTCAGATTGCGGAGAATTTTCAGTTTCTGATAGTGCTTGAGGTTGGCAATGTCCAATCCATCGGCAGCGCCACTGATGATGCCGGCATTGGCCTCGGGCATATCCACAACAATATCATTGATGTTCGCGCACTTGCCGGATACATAATCGGATAATGTATGCTCCGGGTTTGCCAGACCGAGGCAGGTGTGAAGATTGGCACCACCCAGATCGAGATCGACCAGAACGACACGTTTGCCATGCTTTGAGAGTGCCAGCCCAAGACTGGATGAAATAAAGCTTTTGCCTACACCGCCCTTGCCGCTGGCAACGGCCCAGATATGTGGACCCCTCGGACTGGTTGCCACGCCAGATACCTCAGTGATCTGACTCAGTTGCACGACAGACATCGGTTAAGCTCCGGTGCAGGAGCCACGATGGGCGGGCGATATTCCAAGTCCTGGCATACATGACTCCTGAATGATCCATGAAACGCTTGGATACTAGCCCAGACGGCGGGCGTTGGAAATTACGGGGCCAGTTTATGCCATCCCCGAATTCTACACTTCGAGACAGACGCATACGCACGCAGCCGGTTTATGGCAGGGTTGCGGCCAATATCAGGTGAAAGGATTGTGAGCCCATGCCGGTCAGGTTGTTCAATCTCAGGAATGTGCCCGAGGATGAAGCGGACGAGGTCCGGCAACTGCTCACCGGCAATGAAATCGATTTTTATGAAACGCATGCCGGGGGCTGGGGCATATCCTCGCCTGCCATCTGGCTGCATGATAACAGCCATCTTGAACAGGCCAAAGAACTGATCAAGGCCTATCAGTGCGAGCGGGCCGCCATGGCGCGGACGACATACGAGCAGCTCAGGCGCGAAGGCAGGCACCCGACCCTGATGCACAATATCCGGAGCCATCCGCTGCAATTCATCCTGCTCGTGCTCATGGGCCTGTTCATCCTCTATGTCAGCCTGAGTCCGTTCCTGCACTTCGGGAGCTAGCCCGGCGCGATGATTACGGCGAGTTATGAATGATGCAGAATAGTTCGATAAAAACAGTTTTAATGCGGAGTTAATTTTATTTTGAAATATATTGGTATTAAAAAAGGGATCATCCTGTTAGGGCTCGGGCTGCTGGTGTCCTGCAGTTCCGGGGACAGGCTGGACAGCATCCTGCAGAAAAAAACTCTGACGGTAGTGACCCGCAACGCGCCGACCACCTGGTATGAAGGCCGGGATGGCAATGCCGGATTTGAATACGAACTGGCGAAAAGTTTTGCCGCCTATCTTGATGTCGAACTGAAACTTGTTACGAAGGATAGCGTGTCCGGTATTCTGGAAATGATTCAACAGGGCAAAGCCGATATTGCCGTCGCCGGCCTGGCGCGTACTGCTGAACGCGAAAACGGATTTCTGTTTGGTCCTGCTTATCAGGAAGTTATACAACAGGTGGTTTGCCGGCGGGGCGGCGCACGCCCAAAGGGTGTCGAGGATCTGGCTGATGTGGAATTGATGGTGCCTGCCAATAGCAGTTATGTAGAGCGCCTGCAGTCGCTCAAACCCCGTTACCCGGATATTCACTGGCGTGAAGATGCAAGTCTGAATACGGAGAGTCTGCTGGAGAAGGTATGGAAAAAAGAACTGGAATGCACTATTGCTGATTCCAATATTGTGGCAATCAACCGGCGTTACTTTCCTGAGTTGAGCGTACGTTTCGATCTGGGTAAACCGCAGTCACTGGCCTGGGTATTGCCGGCTGATGCCGCTCACCTGCGTAAGAAGGTCAAAGCCTGGTATGAGGTCATAGACAACAATGGCGAACTGGCCGCACTGAAGGAAAAGTACTATGGCTATATTGATGTTTTTGATTATGTCGATACACGCACACTGACACGGCGTATCAAACGGTTATTGCCAAAGTTCCGGCCAATGTTTGAAGAGGCCGGTATGCGTTACGGGATCGACTGGACTTTGTTGGCAGCGCAATCCTATCAGGAGTCGCACTGGAACCCACGTGCAAAAAGCCCAACCGGCGTGCGTGGCATCATGATGCTGACCCTGACCACAGCAAAGGAAATGGGAATCAAAAGCCGCCTGAATGCGAAGGAAAACATCATGGGGGGCGCGAAGTATTTATCGCAGATGCAGAAACGCCTGCCACAGAGCATTACCAAACATGATCGGGAATGGATGGCGCTGGCGGCCTATAATATTGGTTTTGGGCACATGCGTGATGTTTTTGTGCTTACCGAAAGGCTGGGTAAAAATCCAAATCTCTGGGCTGACGTGAGCACGGTGTTGCCGTTACTGGGGCGGAAAAAATATTACAAGACGTTAAAGCGTGGCTATGCCCGTGGCTGGGAACCGGTGCGTTATGTCAAACGCGTTCGTAATTATCAGAATATTATTGCACAGAACCTGAAACGGCAGGAAGTTGCAGAAAAATAGCAGTTCAAATGAGATTTAAATGATCGACCCCGTCGATTGTGCGGTTTGATACGGAGGGATGCCAATGTAAGACCCTCAGTCCCCGTTGTGGGGAACTATGAAGAGCAAGTGGTTGCGGTTCAACCGGAAGCTGCGTGGAATTCCGTGGCAATCATTTCCCGGATGGATGACTGGAAAGGAATCCTGCTTTCGAAAAGAATCACAAGGCAGTCATTGAATTCGTAGAATCAATCGAGTCTATTCTGACCACAGAAATGGTACAATAGTAGACCCGACCCCATGCTTCTAGGATTATGCCCCCGAACTTACGCTGCCCCGTATGGGGAATAGATAGCTACATCGGAGGGAAAGGCGTACCGTGCAGTCAGGCTGGCCGGCAGAAAGATATGGCCAGCGCCCGATGACGGCCTTCTTCAGCAGCCCGGCAGGCAAGTCGGCGCTGTATTTACATAACATTGCCGGAACATGCATGGGCAGGTCCGACCGGGTCCGGCATGTCGGTTCTGACCACAACAGATGCATTCACAGGAGTGAAAGCCATGAGCAAGGAACAGAGAAACAGCAGGGAAAACAAGAAGAAGGCGGCCTTGACCCCGAAAGAAAAGAGGGCAGCGAAGAAATCCAAAAAGGAAGCCAAAGCCATCCTTGGCAGTGCCATAACGAGCTGATTTCCAGATCAAAACAAAGGGAGCCGACCGGCTCCCCTTTGATGCCTGAAGGCTGAGTCTTATTCCTCGTCGATCCAGCCGTTGAGCGTTTCGACAATCATTCTGCCCTGTTTGGCGTTGGTGATGTTGAATTTGGAGCGCTGGGCATACTCTCCGTTGCGTTTCTGGTAACGGCGAATCGTGTACTTATCCTCGCCGTAAGCCTCGGCTGCCGCATCCCAGTCCTGATAGCGGAACATGATGGTGGTCCACGCCCCCTTGCTGAGGATCACCTTGTCCAACTGTTTGGTGGTCAGGATGCCGCCCTCTTCAAAATCAATGCTCAGGTCGTCAGGTGTCATGGTTGCCTCGTTGTCTAGGTTTACGTGATAAAAAAAGGAGCTCTGAGGCTCCCGTTCCGCGGCGCATTATGTCCAAATCAATCCATAAGTCACCCGATTTTAGAATGGCCGCACTCCAGAATTTCGTAAAATCCGTAAAACAAGACCCAATGGCTCATGTTGGATTGTAAGACCCCATCAACTCCCATTGCACAGTCAATAAATAGGGTTTGTGTCCCTGTATTCC
>CAZEMN010000143.1:0-1613 GCA_964513335.1 uncultured Zetaproteobacteria bacterium
ATGGCCCGAACAAGTGATGCATCCAGCGCTGCATTACCGGAGGATTCAAGGATTCGAACCTCGCGCACGCTACCGTCGGGGTTAAGCACCATTTCCACCAGTGGATCCTGTACATCCTTGCCAATATTCGGAACCTTCCAGTGGCTTTGTACCGCAGCCTGAATCAGGGCGATATAGCGGTTGATTTCCTGCTTTGATAATTGTCCCTGAAACACTTGTGCTGCTTTGGGGCTGATAACGGGGGCCGATTCCACATCGGTGGTGGATTCCATGGGTTTGAAGGGGTCAAAATTGTCCTCAGCTTTGGGTTTCGGTTTGGCTTTATGCCTGAGAACAGGTTTTGGTTTGAGTTTTAGCACTGGTTTGGGTTTTACCACGGGTTTTGGCTTTATTTTTGGTTTATGATGTTTCGTTTTTGGATGAACCCGATGTTGCAACCGTTCCAGTTGGTGCGCAGAAATCAGGTGAACCTTCACACTCTTGAAATGAATCTCCTGCGTTTGCCGGTGCCACAGTCCAAAAGCCAGAACAACAGCAAGGATCAGCAGGTGCAGAACCGCCGCAGCCGCGATATCCAAAGCCGACAGGGAAACGTGGTTGGGATATGACGGATGGTTAGCGGCCAGGCTCTGTGACAAGTCCGACTTCCTTAATATTTGCTTTGGCCAGCATGCTCATTACCTGAGCCACGCGTCCGTAGGGTGTTTTTGCATCGCCCCGGATAAAGACCTGCAATTTCGGTGTCTGTTTGCGGATCGCCTTGATGCGGGGCGCCAGTTGCTCAATTCTGATGGCATGTTTCTGTAAATAAATTTTACCATCCCTACGAATCGTCACGACCAGGGGCTCAATATTCTGTCGCATCGGGGGAGAAGCGGCCTTCGGCAGGTCCACATTGACACCCTGGGTGAGCAAGGGTGCGGTGACCATAAAGATGATGAGCAGTACCAGCATCACGTCCACCAGTGGCGTCACATTAATTTCACCCATGGGTTCAGTGTCTTTATCCCACCTGCTACTTCCTGCCCACATGCCGGTAACCCCTCAGCCCTTGATGTGCCGGGAGATAATATTCAGAAACTCGGCAGAAAACTGTTCCATATTCGCTACCATACGTTTCAAATCCGACGTAAATTTATTGTAGGCCACCACAGCCGGAATGGCTGCCACCAGACCAAAAGCCGTGGCCACCAGCGCCTCGGCAATGCCCGGAGCAACCGAGGCCAGCGAAGTGTTTTTGGTCAGAGCAATATTCTGGAAGGCATTCATAATGCCCCAGACCGTTCCGAACAGGCCGATGAAAGGGGAGGTGGAACCAACCGTGGCCAGAAAAGCCAGATGCCGGGACAAACGCTCCAGTTCACGGGACAATGCGGCATCCAGGGCGCGGCGGATGCCATCCATACCGCCGCCGGCAGTTATTTTTTTTATCGCCTGAGTCTGGGTGAGGTCACGCCTGTGACGCATGAATTCGCGGTAACCTGCCTGGAAGATATTGGGGAGCGAACTGTCCGGATAACGTTGTGGAATGCTTGCAAGCACGGCATCCATATCCTTACCGCCCCAGAAGGCCGATGAAAATTCTTCCGCCTCAAGGCGGGCTTTCCGGTACA
>CAZEMN010000143.1:1713-4392 GCA_964513335.1 uncultured Zetaproteobacteria bacterium
TTTTCCTCTGAAATAGATGCGGCAAGGGTGTCCAGACCGGTCGGTCCGCCGGCAAATTTATCAATCAGGGTGGAAAGCAGTTTGGCATCCATATAATCCAGGCCCATTTCATCGACTTCCAGCCGTGTTAGCGCATCGTGCGCCACACTTTTTGTGACCTGGGAATCGTGCTCGACTTCGGCAAAATCACGGACACGCCGGAGCAGGCGGTTGGCAACGCGCGGCGTGCCGCGTGAACGGCGGGCGATCTCAAATGCGCCTTTGTCGTCCACTGCGATATTCAGTAAATTGGCGGAGCGGGAAACGATCTGCGCCAGTTCCACATGATCATAAAACTCCAGCCGGGAAACCACGCCGAAACGCCCGCGCAACGGTGAGGTCAACAGTCCCGTACGCGTCGTAGCGCCAACGAGTGTAAAACGGGGCAAATCCATCTTGATGGAGCGGGCGGCGGGGCCTTGGCCGATGATGATGTCCAACTGAAAATCCTCCATGGCCGGGTAAAGTATTTCTTCAACTTGCGGGCTTAAGCGGTGGATTTCATCGATAAACAGCACATCGCCTTCCTCAAGATTGGTCAGCATGGCGGCCAGATCACCGGCGCGTTCGATCACCGGCCCGGAGGTGGCGCGGATATTCACGCCCATTTCGTGTGCTACGATATTGGCCAGCGTGGTTTTGCCCAACCCGGGCGGGCCATAGAAGAGGACGTGATCCAGCGATTCCTTGCGCTTTCTGGCGGCCTGAATGAATATCGAAAGGTTGGCACGAATCTTTTCCTGGCCAATATATTCGGACAGTTGCGTGGGGCGCAGGGCGGCATCCCAGTTATCCTCACGGTGTATGGCCGGAGCAATCAGGCGGTCTTCTTCGGCGGATTTGTCTACGGGGTTATTCATGGGTTCGTTCAAACCAGAGCCTTCATGGCCGCTTTGAACATGCTTTCAAGATCACCGGTGTCTTCGATACCTTTGAGTGCTGCATCAACCTGTGCGGGCTTGTAGCCCAGGTTGGACAAGGCTGATCGTACATCGGCAAGAACAGAAGATACGGCACTTGCCGTACCCGCTTCACCCACCAGTTTGCCCTTGAGTTCCAGAATGAGCCGCTGCGCTGTCTTTTTGCCGATTCCCGGTGTGCGCGCAATGGCGATGTCGTCGGATGCATCAATGGCGGTGAGCAATTCCTCCACGCTCATACCGGAAAGAATGTTCAAACCCGTACGCGCCCCGATACCGGAAACACCCGTCAACTTACGGAAAACGGTTCGTTCACGCATGCTGGCAAAGCCGAACAGGGTAATCTGATCCTCGCGTACATGGGTATGGATGAACAGTTCCGCCTCTTCGCCTGCTTTCAGCGTACACAGCGTTTGCATGCTTACAGCGACTTCATAGCCAATGCCGCCGACATCCACCAGCACGGAACCGGACGGGTCCAGTCCGTGTACCTTGCCTTTGAGCCAGCCAATCATGCCCGGTTACTCATGCTGATGCCTGTTCTGCAAGCCTGCCCACAGGACTGCGAACATGGTTGGCATGGCAGATGGCAACGGCCAGCGCATCAGCGGCATCCTCCTGCAAGGGGGAAGGGGGTTTGAGTAATAGTTGTATCATATGTTGAACCTGTCCCTTTTCAGCTCGTCCAAAGCCTGTGACAGCTTGTTTTACCGTAGTGGGGCTGTAGGGCGTCACCTTCAGCCCGGCATGCGCACAGGCAGCGATCAGTGCGCCTCTGGCCTGCCCCAACTTTAACGCCGATGCGGCATTGCGCGCCATGAACACATCCTCCATGGCCACACATTCCGGCTGATGACTGACAATAACATCTGAAAGTCCCGCAAACAGGGTGGCCAGCCGCTCCGTGAACTCGCCGTTTCCCGCAGCAATAATGCCATGCGTCAGATGTGTGATGCGCCCGCCATTTGCATCTACAACGCCATAACCGGTTCGACGTGAGCCCGGGTCTACCCCGAGTATGCGCATGTGTTTGCCTTCTTCGTTATTCTCAACTACTCAATCGCTCCATTTCCGCGTCATCAATATCATAATTGGCATAAACGTTTTGTACGTCATCCAGTTCCTCCAGCCGTTCGATCAGATTCAGCAGCTTTTCCGCCGAATCTCCTTTCACCTGCACCGTGTTTTCCGGTATCCATGATATTTCCGCGACCTGAGGCTTGAGGTTTGCGGTTTCAAAGGCTTCCTGCACCGGTGCAAAATCCGCAGGCTCGGATGTGACCTCAAAGCAACCCTCATCCGCTTTCTCCTGCACATCCTCGGCGCCTGCTTCCAGCGCCACTTCCATCAACGTTTCTTCATCCACTTCGTTATGATCGAATATGAACAGTCCCTTTTGGTGAAACATCCATGCCACACAGCCGGATTCACCCATATTGCCACCGCCTTTGTTAAATGCGGAACGTACATCGGATACCGTGCGATTGCGGTTGTCGGTCATGCAGTCCACCAGGATAGCCACGCCATCCTGGCCATAGCCCTCATATCGGATTTCTTCGATATTGGTGTCTTCACCACCGCCAGCGCCCTTTTCAATAGCGCGGTCAATATTGCTCTTGGGCATATTCACGCCACGGGCTGCGGCGATGGAGGAACGAAGTCTGGGATTGGCCTCGGGATCGGGACCGCCCAGCTTGGCGGCGATGGTAATTTCACGAAT
>CAZEMN010000144.1:0-4301 GCA_964513335.1 uncultured Zetaproteobacteria bacterium
ATGGCGGATGGCGCCTATGCCGCACTATCCGATGATCTCGCCCCAAAGGGCTATGCCTATCTGCTGATCCATCAAGGGCAAGCCACATTGGCCATCTGTATATTCGACGATTTCCACAGTGAGCATGTCTATCTTGAGAGGAGTGTAGATTTTTTTCAGCAACATCTCGATTTTTCAATCGGGGAGGACGCCAAGCGGTTCGGTGGATTGGGCAACATCAGCTATCCCGCAACCGCCCGCAAGGGCAACATGCTTTATGCCGGTGAGGCTGCCGGTTTTCAGGATGCACTGTGGGGTTTCGGGATGCGTTATGCCCTGGTATCCGGGCACCTGGCGGCCCAAGCCTGGCTACAGGGCAAGCCGGAAGTCTACGACCGGATGTGGCAGCAGGCGCTGGGGAAAAAGATGCGCGCGGGCATTGTGAACCGATTTCTGTACTCCAGGCTGGGAAAAGGTGGATACACCCGTTTTTTGAGGCACCTGGCTGAAACCGGTGATATTCGGCAATGGCTGGTGCGGCACCATCAGGAGCAGTGGTATACCCGTCTGCTGTTCCCGTGGGCGAATCGGGTACTTCCCAGCAAGCGCAGGAAATATCTTTGCACGCATCCCGGGTGCGCTTGCACATGGTGCCGCTGCGGCAAAGCCGGAAACAAGATATAATATTGAAAAATCAAGGAGAAGCACCATGAATATTGACCCGGTTTGCGGCATGGAAGTCAAAAAGGATTCACCCCATAGCATGGAGCATGACGGGCATATATGGCATTTTTGCAGTGCCCATTGCGTGGAAAAATTTAAATCCGAACCTGACCAGTTCACCATCGATCCGGTATGCGGCATGCATGTCAAACCCGAGTCGCCGCATCGCATCAAACATGCTGAGAAAACCTACCGCTTTTGCAGCCAGCACTGCGTGGAGAAGTTCTCGGCTGACCCGGCGGCTTACGAGGGCAAGGACAAACCCTGCGCGCATCATCATACTGCAAAAGCTACAGCGCCGGAAAATTCCGATGCAATGTACTTCTGCCCGATGTGCCCCGGCCAGGAGCAGAAAGGCCCGGGCATATGTAAATCATGCGGCATGGCACTGGAACCGATGGCAGCACCGGTACTGGCACAAAAGACGGAATACTTTTGCCCGATGCATCCCGAGATTGTCAGTGACGGCCCCGGCTCCTGTCCCAAATGCGGTATGGCACTGGAGCCAAGAACTGTAGCTATTGAAGAGGAAAACCCTGAACTGGAGGATATGAGCCGCCGTTTCAAGGTAAGCACCCTGTTGGCTGTGCCGGTATTTATCCTGGCCATGGTGGCGGATCTGGCTCCCGGCTGGCTGCCAACCGGCTTGAGCATGGGCACGGTGCAATGGATTGAATTTGTTTTAGCTACGCCCGTGATCCTGTGGGGAGGCTGGCCATTTTTCGAGCGTTTCGCTCTCTCCATCAAAACATGGAACCTGAACATGTTTACCTTAATTGGCCTCGGCGTGGGCGTGGCCTGGATATACAGTATGGTTGCGCTGCTGCTGCCGGGGATATTTCCGCCTGTCATGCAGATGGAGGGCGGGCTGGTTGATGTCTATTTCGAGGCCGCAGCGGTGATCACTGCCCTGGTGTTGTTGGGGCAGGTGCTGGAACTGCGCGCCCGCTCTCGCACCAATGAGGCGATCAAGCTGCTGCTCGGCATGGCGCCGAAAACAGCACGGCGTGTGAATGCGGATGGCTCTGAAGCCGATGTACCGCTGGAGGATGTGGTGGCCGGTGATGTGTTGCGCATCCGCCCCGGCGAAAAGGTGCCGGTGGATGGCGTGGTGACCGAGGGGGAGAGCAATGTCGATGAATCGATGGTGACCGGCGAACCGGTTCCCGTGGAAAAGTTTGCCGGGGAGAAACTGATTGGCGCTACGATCAATGGTAATGGTTCGCTGCTGATGCGGGCTGAGAAAGTGGGCGCAGACACGCTGCTGTCACAAATCGTGAACATGGTGGCGGAGGCACAGCGCTCGCGTGCCCCAATCCAGAAGATGGCCGATGCCGTAGCCGGTTATTTTGTACCGGCCGTGGTAGGAATTGCCCTGATCGCTTTTGCTGTCTGGATGATCTTCGGACCTGAACCAAGGCTCGCACATGCCATCGTTAATGCCGTGGCAGTACTGATTATCGCCTGTCCCTGTGCGCTGGGACTGGCCACGCCGATTTCCATCATGGTTGGTACAGGCCGTGGTGCTACCGTCGGCGTACTGATTAAAAACGCCGAAGCGCTGGAAATTATGGAAAAAGTAAACACGGTTGTGGTAGACAAGACCGGTACGTTGACCGAGGGCAAACCGGTGTTGACGACTGTTCACTCCATTGGAAGTGTTGATGAAGATACAGTGCTCCGCACGGCAATGAGCCTGGAACGGGCCAGTGAACATCCGTTGGCGGATGCCATTGTTACCGGTGCAAAAGAGAAGAATCTGGAGCCTGAATTTGTTGAAAATTTCGCTGCGATAACCGGAAAGGGCGTAAGCGCCTCGGTTGGAGGCAAAGCAATCCTGCTGGGCAATGCAAAGCTGATGCAGGATAACAACATTGAAACAGATGAGCTGGCAGCCTTCATTGAGGAACACCAACTCGGTGGGGAAACAGTGATGCATCTTGCGGTTGATGGAAAGCTTGCGGGACTGCTAGGCGTGTCTGATCCAGTCAAAGCTTCCACACCCGGCGCGATTAAGGCTCTGCACGAGGAAGGCATTGAAGTGATGATGCTGACAGGGGACAATCGCAATACTGCAAGCGCAGTTGCCTCCAAGCTGGGTATTGATCGCTTTGAGGCGGAGGTGCTGCCTGACCAAAAGGCTGCGGTGGTCAAAAAACTCCAGGATGAAGGTAAAATCGTGGCCATGGCCGGTGACGGCATTAATGATGCACCGGCGCTGGCGCAAGCGCATGTCGGCATTGCCATGGGTACCGGTACGGATGTGGCAATGGAGTCGGCAGGGGTAACGCTGGTCAAAGGTGATCTCACCGGCATTGTACGCGCCCGAAGACTTTCCCGCGCCACGATGAAGAATATCCGCCAGAACCTGTTCTTTGCCTTCATCTACAATTCAGCCGGTGTGCCCATTGCCGCGGGGGTGCTCTATCCCGTTTTCGGGCTGCTATTGTCGCCAGTGATTGCCGCGGCGGCAATGAGTTTCAGTTCCGTCTCCGTGATTACCAATGCGCTCAGGTTGCGCAATGCGAAGCTGTAGGAATAACTCCGTATTAATGCGAACATGTGACATAAGGCATGCCGGGCAAACCCGTAAGCGAAGTGACCCGTGACGGAAAAGCAAAACAGTATCCCGCACGGGTGCGCGGTCGAACCCGGATCCCTGCCAGCCTCAAAGATCATCCCGGCGATGAGCTCGCCGCTGGCTTCCATTTTTGGCAGCGGTTTTCTGGTGATCGTTCCCATTCTGGCCAGCAGCGTGGGGCCCTATTCCGTGTTGGCGATACTTGTGGTGGCCTTTGTCGCTTTCCATACCGGCGCGGTTGTGCGCCACAACATTCTGTGTGCCGAGCCTGTACTGGCGGCGGGCCGCAAACGCCTGACGCTCACGCTGGAACGGCTGTCGGATGGTGCTCTCGTTGCGGCCTATGTCGTATCGGTATGCCTCTATATCCACATCATGAGCGCCTTTGTTCTCAGTGCTTTCTCCATGGATTCGAGCTTCAACAAGAGTCTGCTCACCACGCTGGTGATAGGGCTGATCACCGCTATCGGCATCATGGGCGGCTTGAAGCCACTGGAGAAACTGGAGAACTGGGCCTTATACGCGACGATGCTTATCCTGGCCCTGCTATTGGGTGGGTTCGCCATTTATGACATCAACAACTTTCTGGACGCAGGATCTTTCGTACTACCGGCCATGCCACAACGCTCCGGCTGGGAAATGGTGACCATTGTGGCAGGCACCCTGATCGTCGTACAGGGTTTCGAAACCCCCCGCTATCTCGGCCAACGCTTCGATACATGGACGCGAATACGGGCCTCGCGATGGTCGCAATATGTTTCACTCACGGTCTACGTCGCCTTTGTCGCCCTGGCGTTACCCATTGTGCACGTCCTGAACGGAGAATATACGGCCAATAGCCTGATTCGGATTACCGCGGCGGTCACGGCACTATTGTCGGCGCCACTCATTGTTGCTGCCGGCCTGTCGCAGTTTTCTGCCGCGGTGGCAGACACCATGGCGGCAGCGGCAAATATGGAGGAGGTGACGCATAGCCGCGTGAGTCAACGCTGGGGCTATCTGCTGGTCGGCGGCACAG
>CAZEMN010000145.1:0-4250 GCA_964513335.1 uncultured Zetaproteobacteria bacterium
TATTGCACATATTATATTTATTGGCTATACTTGTACGGTAAGTAGAACAGGTTAGGAGAATTGCCATGCAAGTCGTGAACTTTACCGAAGCAAGAAACAATCTGAAGCGGGTACTGGATGAGGTTGTTGAAGATGCCGATTACACGGTGATCAATCGCCGTGATGCCAGCGATACTGTGGTCATGTCGCTTCATTCATTCAATAGCCTGATGGAGACGGTCCATCTACTGAAATCGCCTGCCAACCTGGCACATCTGGAAAAATCCATAACTCAATACCAGCAAGATCGAGCGACAGAGCATCCGTTGACGGATGCTTAATCTGCTTTGCTGGACGGACGAGGCATGGTCTGATTATGTCTGGTGGCAACATCAGGATCGAAAAACACTCAAACGTATCAACAGGCTGATTGAGGATACCATGCGATCACCCTTTGATGGCATAGGAAAACCTGAAGCCTTGCGAGAAAATCTTTCCGGCTTCTGGTCCCGAAGAATCGATGAAACCAACCGGCTTGTGTATGTGGTGGACGATCATCGCCTTACCATCATTTCCTGCCGCTATCATTATTGATAAATGGGTAAGCTGCCTTGGAATTATTCCGGCTTTTACCGCGTGATTGAATATCGGGTGCTGGCCGAAGACCGCATGAAGTTCTAAGCTGGCCTTCTTAAGGGAAATAAGGGGGCTTGGTGATCAGCTACCTTGCACGCATGGCGCGATACAATCAGTGGGTGAACCGGCGGCTGTTTGATAAGGTGCAGTTGTTGCCTGCTACCGAGATCGCCAAAGATCGCGGAGCCTTCTTCGGCTCGATATTCGGAACCCTCAATCATATCCTGGTGGCGGACATGTTCTGGCTGCGTCGCTTTTCTGCTTCCAAAGCCTGTAAGGATGTCCTCGCTCCGATGCACAAGATGGTTATGCCCACCGGCCTGCGGGATGTGTTGTTTAACGATATTCAGACCCTCAGGGCCAAGCGGGAAGAAATGGATGGTCTGATTCTGGATTTCAGTGAAACATGGGATGACGAAATGCTGTCGTCATCCATTCGCTACCGGAACATGGCCGGGGAAAAGCACGAGCAACCGCTGGGGGCGTTGCTGCAACATCTGTTTAATCATCAGACCCACCATCGCGGACAAGTTACCACCCTGCTCTTTCAGGCAGGGATTGATCCCGAAGCCACTGATTTGCTCGTGTTGTTGATGGATGAGGACTGATATTGTATGGGTAGCAGGATTGACAACTGTATATATACGCTATACACTGACGGCAGATGATTAACAGCTTCCGGCATAAAGGCGTTGAGAAGTTTTTCAAAATGGGAAGCAAGGCTGGTATTCAGGCGCAACATACCCAAAAGCTGCGCCGTCAACTTGGCCGTCTGGATGCATCCGCTATGCCAGAGGACATGAATATCCCCGGTTGGCGTTTTCATGCCCTGAAAGGAAGTCTGAGCGGGCATTATTCAGTCAGGGTTGATGGAAACTGGCGTTTAACGTTCGCATTTGAAAACGAGAATGCCGTGCTTGTTGATTATCGGGATTATCACTAGGAGGTGATGATGAGCCGTATGTTTAACCCGCCGCATCCCGGAGAAATCCTGAAAGAGGATGTGTTGCCCGCACTGGGCATCACTGTGACCGAGGCTGCCCGTCAGCTTGGTGTGACCCGTGTGGCGTTTTCACGAATCATTAACGGCAGAGCAGGCATCAGCCCGGATATGGCGCTTCGTTTGGCGGCCTGGCTGGAGCCCAGTGCTGAGTCATGGCTGAAAATGCAGGCGGCGTATGACCTTTGGCAGGCTGAACGGAAGTCGCGGCCTGCGATTCATCCGGCACGGGATATGGCAGCCCATGCGTGATTCGATTGCACGCGAACAGGTCGCCACGCTGCTTTTTCTAGCTGGATATGACTGCGAAGCGACTAATTTGCTTGTTATGCAGATGGGGAATTAAGTAATGTGTCCCCGGAATTCCTGTCCCCGGAATTCCTCAAGACTAGCAGGCACTGCAAAAAGTGGGGTCTATTAGTACACATGGGAGAGTCGCAGCTATCCACTCCCCCTATCGATTTTCTAGCTGGAACAATAATACTAGACAGCATACGATACCCGATACAAATTATGCTATGCGCCTCGCAACAGATGATAATACAATAAACAAGGGAGCACACCAATGAAAAAGGGATTTATCACAGCTCTGATTGCAATGGCACTCGGCTTTGCAGGCACTGCTAATGCAGACGTCGTATCCGAGTTTGAAAGTAAGGTGGCCAAGATTGAGAAGTTCGCATCGACACCAAAAGTGCTTTTACATGACGAGGCGTTCTCCGGGTCACCTACAGGTATGCTTTTCTACCTTATCAAGTACACAATGAGTGATGTATCTTACGACGTTAAGAAGTCCGATTCCTTGGTATCTCCATATATTGGATACGTTACCGTGCAGGCCATTTCCCAATTAGAGAATCGTGATAATGGTGATACGTCCTATAGCGGTCTCAAGAAATTCTATTCAACTTCAGCCAAAGCACTCACCGCTAACACCACTTTCGGCAATGAGAAGGTATATTCGCAGTCTTTCAATTTCAAATACACATATGCTTATCAGCGTAGCAAATGGGTTTTGAAGGGTGTCTCGGTGATCATCGACGGTAGAGACATTGGACACCTCTCTGACGATTTCAGACTGAGTGCTAATAGCCACTGGCTAATCAAATAAATAATTTGATACTTAAACTAGGGAGAGCATCAGGTCTTGTTTCATGGATTTTTGCCGGTGGCTAGGCTACGATAGCTGACAGTTCATCATGCAGCGCCCGCTCGGCCTGCCACAAATCAAACTCCAACTGTATCGCCAGCCAAATTCTTGCGCCGTTCCCAACAACAGCGCCAATGCGCAATGCCGCTTCCGGGCTGATGCCACGCCTGCCGGAAAGAATGGCATGGATCGACTGGCGGCTCATGCCGGTACTTTTGGCAAAGCCGGTCACGCTTTCCTGCATGGCAGGTAGCACATCCTCACGCAACACTTCGCCGGGATGCGTGGGCTTGCGATTGGATCTTTTCTTCATGTTACGCTGCAAGCCGGTCGGAGTGCAGAGCTTCCAGGGCAAGTCGCGGTTTGGCATCAACAATGCGCAGAAGTGCCCTTGCCGGCCCGGTCGGTCGCCTGCGACCCTGCTCCCAATTTCTGAGGGTTGCCGGGCTCACGCCCAACAGAATCGCGAACTGGGATTGCGACAAGCCGGTTTTGGCTCGTACTTTCTGCACGTCCACATCCTCGAATTCAAAGCTGCGCGAGGCCTTCTTTGCGCCACGTCGAATCTGACCGGCTTCTCGAATACTGTTGCTTAGTTCCTGAAACAGTGTGTCATCCATCCTTAAACTCCTTTTCAACCAGTGTCCGAAGTGCCTTTAACTGTTCCTGCGTCAAATTCTCACGCTCGTTCTTGGTATAAACCAAAAGCATAAAAATCTGGCTTTCCGACACGGCCCAATAATAAATCACCCGGGCACCACCACGTTTCCCGTGCCCTTTTGCAGCAATCCGCATCTTGCGGATGCCACCGCTACCGGGAATGACAGCCCCCATATCCGGATGTTCAGCAAGGTCAGATTGAAACGCCGCATACGTTTCATCGTTCATCAACGCGGTGATTTGACGAGTAAACACGGACGTTTCAATGATCACCATGGCTTAACTATACGCCACTGGCGTATATCGTGCAAGACGGAGTGATTGGATTCGGCATGTGAATGGTGGAGAAAAAAGAAAGGCCTGCCGGGGAGGGGGAGGCAGGCCTTTGAGAGGATACTTTGTCGTTACACTGGCGTTATAGCCTATAATGAACTGAGCCCTTTCGAAAAGGTGGGCGCCGCATCCTGACATCAGGTATCCCAATTCAGGGATTCACACAATCCGGATAGACAAGCTCCCGTTCAGTACGCATAGGCCCAGGCTTATAAGCCACAACGCCAGTGTAACGATCTGTACTACTTTATATCGCGGTCAGTAAGCCAAACTTGAGCTTTCCGTCCACAATAAACTATAAGCAAATAGGATGCCAAAAATGGCCGGGGCCATGTTTAAGAACCTTACCCAACCTTGATATGATGCGTATTGCCGCAATAGCGGCAGGAGAGGGTAATGCGGCCCGTTTCGTCTTCCAGTCCCTGCAATGATTCGGTTGGCATGGCGGCCAGGGTCTTGGCCATATCTTCCGGATTGCATGCGCAGTGGTAG
>CAZEMN010000146.1:0-4090 GCA_964513335.1 uncultured Zetaproteobacteria bacterium
AACGATCCTAAATTCACGACCCCTTCGGTTACATTATTTGTGAGGCAATGCGATGGATGCAGTGACAAACTTGAATACCATTTCCCAGTCCATACTAAAGGGTTTCTCTGTAAATATAACTCATTATTGTCCCCAAGGCTTTATTCAAACCAAGATAAGCCCTGTTTCCAGTGCGTCAAGGCACCTATCAACTGAGAAATAAAAAACGAATCATGTCACGCTGCCAGGATTAAATCGGAAGCAGGCGTTTTCTCAAGATAAGATTTCAGATAATGGCCCGTCCAGGAAGATTCGCATGCCGCCACATCCTCCGGCGTACCGGCAACTACAATCTCACCGCCCTTGTCACCACCTTCCGGACCCATATCCACAATCCAGTCAGCCGTTTTAATCACTTCCAGATTATGTTCGATGATAATCACCGTGTTGCCGCGCTTTACCAGCGCATGCAGCACATCCAGCAGTTTGGATACATCATCAAAATGCAGTCCGGTGGTCGGCTCATCAAGGATATACAGCGTATCACCCGTCGCCCGGCGAGCCAGTTCGCGCGACAGCTTGATGCGCTGCGCTTCACCACCGGACAATGTGGTCGCCGATTGCCCCAGGCGAATATACCCCAGCCCCACTTGCTGTAATGTTTCCAGCCGGTGCCGAACAGGCGTAATATGGGTAAAGAATCCGGCTGCCTCCTCCACCGTCATGGCCAGAACATCGGAAATATTCTTACTCTTGTAGCGGATATCCAGCGTTTCGCGGTTGTAACGGGCACCACCGCATGTTTCGCAATGAACATAAACATCGGGCAGGAAGTGCATTTCCACCTTGATAATGCCATCCCCCTCGCATGCCTCGCATCGCCCTCCCTTTACATTGAAGGAAAAACGTCCCGGTTTGTAGCCGCGCGCGCGTGCTTCCGACACAGAGGCAAACAGATCTCGAATCGGCGTGAATAATCCGGTGTAGGTCGCCGGGTTGGAGCGTGGCGTACGGCCAATGGGGCTCTGGTCAATATCAATAATTTTATCCACCAAATCCGCGCCGATCAGATCGTCATAGATGCCAACCCGCTCCTTCACTTGCCGCATCCGTTTGGCAAAAGCACGATAAAGGGTATCAATAAGCAACGTGGATTTACCGGAACCGGAAACGCCGGTCACACAACTTAAACGCCCCACCGGGAAGCTTGCATCCACATGCCGCAGATTGTGGGCTCGTGCCCCCCGCACCCCGAGCATCGGATGCCCCGCCTCGACTGCCATTCGAGCAGGTACGGTAATCGTTTTCCTTCCCGTCATGTAATCAGCAGTGAGCGAACGGTTGTGCTTGAGTACCGTATCAATCGGACCCGCCACCACCACTTCACCGCCATGTTCACCGGCCCTGGGGCCCATATCCACCACCCAGTCGGCACGGCGGATGGTGTCTTCATCATGTTCGACTACGATGACCGAATTACCCAAATCGCGCAAACGTTCCAGCGTCGTCAGCAGACGGTCATTATCACGTTGATGTAAACCTATTGAGGGTTCGTCAAGAATGTAGAGTACGCCGACCAGTGCCGAGCCGATCTGCGTTGCCAGGCGGATACGCTGTCCCTCACCACCGGAAAGCGTCCCCGCCGTACGATGCAGACTGAGATAATCCAGCCCCACCTCGATCATAAAGCCCAGTCGCGCATCCACCTCCTCCAGCACCCGTCCGGCAATGGCCTGATCCTGTGGCCCTAATTGCAGATTCCGCACCCGCTCCCGCGCCTCGCGCAGCGGCATCCGGACCACATCCGGCAGGCTTACGCCGCCCACCCGCACATGCCGGGCAGAAAGATTCAGACGTGAACCATCACAGGCCGGGCATGGCACATCATTGATATAATGTGATAAAGATTCGCGCACCTCATCGGACATGCTTTCCCGGTAGCGCCGTTCCAGGGCCGGAATCACGCCGTCAAAGGGCCGCACCACCTCGCGCACCGAACCACGGTCATGGAAGCGGAAGGAAATACATGCTCCATCTGAGCCATACAATAAAAAGTGTCGTGCTTTTTCGCTCAATTCAGAAAATGGCGTGCGTGCGTCAATACCCAAGTGGCGGCACACCGCCTCCATGGTCTGCTGGAAAAAAGGCATTTCACGTCCCGACCAGGGTGCAATCACCCCTTGTTTCAACGATTTCGAATCATCCGGCACGACCAGTTCAGGATCGAAAATCATCTTTGAGCCAATACCATCGCATTCGGGGCAGGCACCCGCCGGGGAATTGAAGGAAAACAGTCGTGGTTCGATTTCAGGATAGGAAATACCACAATCCGGACAGGCGAAACGCTCCGAGAACGTCTGAGCTTCTCCATCCACCAGCGCAATCAACATACCATCGCCATATTTTAGAGCGGTTTCAACGGAATCCGCCAGACGTGTGCGCGTACCCTGACGTATGGCGATACGATCCACCACCAGCTCAATATCATGTTTTTTGTTCTTTTCCAGCGGCGGTATATCTTCGATGGAAAACACTTCTCCATCCACCCGCACACGCACGAACCCATCCTGTCCGGCTTTCTCCATTTCCCGGCGGAACTCGCCCTTTCGGCCACGTGCGATGGGTGCGAGCAACTGCAGCTTCGACCCGTCCGGCAGGTTCAGCAATGCATCAATAATTTTACTGGCGCTTTGTGATGCAATGGGTTTACCGCAACCGTGACAATAGGGCTTGCCGATGCGGGCAAATAACAAACGCAGATAATCGTAAACTTCGGTAATGGTGCCAACCGTGGAACGGGGATTCCGGCTGGTTGTTTTCTGCTCGATGGAAATGGCAGGCGATAATCCTTCAATGGCATCCACATCCGGGCGTTCCATCATACCCAGAAACTGACGGGCATAGGCTGAAAGCGATTCCACATAACGCCGTTGGCCCTCGGCATACAGTGTATCGAAGGCCAGTGAGGACTTTCCTGACCCGGACACACCGGTAATCACGACCAGTTTGTCCCGTGGAATATCCAGGGTAATATTTTTCAGGTTGTGAACGCGCGCGCCGCGCACGCGAATCCAGCGATCATCAGCTTTTCCAGGCATTCAACCTCCAAATCCAAACGGACAAATCTATGCTTCTTTGTCCTCTACACAAGTTGTCTGAACGTGCTACAGTGCAGATGTATATCATTGACAGGAGGCCGAAGATGCCAGACACGGATAGCACGGAAAAAACAGCTGAGCAGGAACAAAAAGCGCAACCTCCCGCAACACAAAAACCCGCACGCGCCTCATCTGTTCCCATCCTCTTGTCCAGTCTCGCACTGTTACTGGCCGTATTTGCTCTGGCCGCGACATTGATCGGCAGCAAAAATATGGGGGTACGGCAACCACTGGACGACATCAAAGCGGAATTAAGTGCTATGGAAAGCCGCGTAGATCATGTGGAATCGTTAATAGCAACAGATAAGCGTGGTCTGGTGCAGTCTGAATTAAAGAAAATGCTTCTTAACCTGCATGAATTATCACGCCTTGGCGATGACGAGACCAAGGCCGAAATAGCCAGAGCTGAAGCAATTCTTCTGCGGCTTTCCACGCCAGCAACAAGGGTCAAGGCACAGGTTGACCTGAAAAGTACCGGACAAGCGCAGCCGGATGAATCAAAGACTTCTGCTACGGCTCCGTCCTCTCCTGAACCAGCAAAAGAACCGGTAACGCAGAACGCTCAAACCACGCAACCACCTGAAAAATCCCCGTCTGAGCACATGACTGAACCTAAATCCGAACCCGCGCCCGCCAAAGCAGCGGAAGAATCATTAAATGAGACAGAGAATACGCTATCACCGGATAGTGAAACGAATGCCATGTCTGAAGCCCCTGTTCCCATGGAGAAATAGTATCGATTTTTCCCTGACCCTGCGTCAGGAGCTCCGACTGCTGTCCCGTAGCGGCTTACATCACCTCCGCAGCGAAACCAGCCAACCGCGATCGCTCACTGGCCTTGAGTGTAACATGTCCGGCGTACGGCCACTGGGCAAATCGCGTCACCGCCATTGAAAGACCATTGGTATGCGCCGTCAGGTAGGGTGTATCAATCTGGGCATTATTACCCAGAA
>CAZEMN010000147.1:0-4078 GCA_964513335.1 uncultured Zetaproteobacteria bacterium
CTGGTCAGCATGGAATCGGGTGATGCGCTCGCCGATTTCCTGCATATCGAATATGCGGGCAATGCCAGCATCTATGTGCCGGTAGAGGATTTAAGCCGTCTGCACCGGTATACGGGCGAAGATGATCCCCCCTTAAACAAGCTCGGTTCGGAAAAATGGAAACGTACGCGCGAAAAGGTGCAACGCGACCTGCTGGCCATGGCGCACGAACTGATTGATACCGAAGCGGCACGCAAAAAGGCGCGGCGAACGCCTTACCGCCTTGAAGGCGAACGCCATGACGCATACGAAGAATTTGCCGCCCGTTTCCTGTTTGAGGAAACGGACGATCAGGTGGATGCCATTGATCAGGTTTTAAGCGACCTCGCAAAGGATACGCCCATGGACCGGGTGATTTGCGGCGATGTGGGATTCGGCAAGACGGAAGTGGCCATGCGCGCCGCCTTTGTGGTTGCGCGCGCAGGCAAACAGGCCGCACTGCTCGCCCCCACCACGGTGCTGGCCAATCAGCATTTGAACAGCTTTTCCGAACGCTTTGCCGGAACCGGCCTGAAGGTTGAAGTGATTACCCGCTTGCAGGGCAAGAAAGAAAGCGAGCGCATCGCCCGCGAGCTGGCATCCGGCAAAATACGCATCATCATCGGCACGCATCGCCTGCTGTCTGAAATGTTCCGTTTCGCCGATCTGGGACTGGTGATTGTGGACGAAGAACAGCGCTTCGGCGTCAGACACAAGGAAAAGCTGAAGGAGTTGCAAGCCAGCGTGGATTTATTGACGCTGACCGCCACGCCGATCCCGCGCACGCTGCACCAGACGCTTTCCGGACTGCGCAGCGTATCCATCATTAGCACGCCTCCGGCTGAGCGCGAAACGATTCGCACCATGGTCACGGCATTCGACCCCCATCTGGCGAATGAGGCCATTCGGCGCGAATTATATCGCGGCGGGCAGATTTATTATCTGCACAACCATGTAAAAAGCATTAAACGCATCGCGGACCGCCTGCGTGAAGATGTTCCCGAAGCAGAAATTGCAATTGCGCATGGTCAGATGGGTCCGGCGGAACTGGATCGGCAAATGATGCATTTTTATGAAGGACGCGTGCATGTGCTGGTGTGCACCACCATCATTGAATCGGGACTGGACGTACCGAATGCCAATACCCTGATTGTGGAACGCGCCGACCTTCTGGGGCTGGCGCAACTGCACCAGATACGGGGACGCGTGGGCCGCAGCCACCGGCAGGCCTACGCCTACCTGTTCACACCCGACGCACGCGCCATGACACCGGATGCGCGCGGACGTCTGCAGGTCATTGCGGAACATTCCGAACTGGGTGCGGGATTCATGATTGCCCGTCAGGACATGGAAATCCGCGGTGCAGGCAATCTGTTGGGTAAGGAGCAATCCGGCCAGATTGAAGCAATCGGACTGGATTTGTATCTGGAAATGCTTTCCAGGGCGGTGCATGAATCGCGCGGAAGACCGGATAAAATCCGGCACCGCGTGGACATGCGTCTGGGACTGAATGCCATTCTGCCACCGGACTATATTCCACAGGCAGGAGAACGTCTGGCGCTATACCGCCGGATTTCCGAGGTGGCTTCGGATGATCAGGCAAACTTGCTGTTCGAGGAAATGATCGACCGTTTCGGCCCGATGCCGGATGAAGCCCGCCTTGCAGTCGAATCGGCACGCATCCGCTGGCGTGCGCAGGCCCTCTTACTATCTGCCATCAGAGCGGATAGCCATGGATTGCGGTTTCATTTCACTGCCGAATCGAAGCTTGACCCGGCGCAGCTTTTGATACGCGTGCAGAGCGAACCGCGCCGGTTTCGCCTGACACCCGACGGTAACCTGACCCTGCTTGATACCACACAGGATCACCGGCAACGGCTCAAGGAATGCATCAGCTTTCTTGATGAGTTGCTCTAGTCCGGGCCAAGGCTGATAATACTTTTGATTTGCCATCATGCTTGGCAGCATACGAGCCATGAGTTTACGCCCTACCCTCACCGAACCCGGTTTGCTGTTCATGGATATGGATTCAACCCTGATTCAATGCGAGTGCATTGATGAAATTGCAGCTTTTCTGGGTATCAAACCGCAGGTTGCCGCCATCACCGAACGTGCCATGCGCGGTGAACTGGATTTTGCCGCATCCCTGACCGAACGTGTGCAATTGCTGGCCGGGCTGGATGCAACCGTGCTGGATCAGGTCTATAACGAATGTATTGAACTCACCGATGGGGCTGAACACCTGATTGCAACGCTCAAGCAGCACGACTGGAAAGTGGGTCTGGTCTCCGGCGGTTTTACGCATTTTACCGATAAACTAAAAATCCGTTTGAATCTGGATTTCACTCTGTCTAATATACTGGATATTCGGGACGGCAAACTCACCGGAGGCATTGTCGGCAATATTGTCGATGCACAGGGCAAAAAAAACGCATTGCTCTCGCAGGCGGCAGCATGGAGCATCCCGATCAGGCAAACAGTGGCGCTGGGAGATGGTGCCAATGATTTGCCCATGATTCATGCGGCCGGGCTGGGTATCGCATTCCACGCCAAATCCAAAGTGGCCGCCGAGGCACCCTATGTCATTCAAGAAGGAAATATGGATCAGGTATTAAAGTTCTTGCGCTAATATACTTATTTTAATGTGAGGTATATATGGTTTATTTTCAACATGTTAGATGTAATAACCTAAAGTATTACATTAAATTTATTCTGGTTTCTGCCGTCATGTTTTCGGGCTTCTTCCTGAGTCCGGACAGCCAGGCTGAAACGCTTTTAACTCAGAAGGTATTGTCCAGTACGGCAGCCAATCGGGCTGTCCTTGCCGCGGTTGCCGCATGCGGAAAGAACGGCTACAAGGTCAGCGCAGCCGTAGTCGACAAGTCCGGCGTGATTCAAGCGCAGTTGCGTGGAGATGGCGCGGGCGTGCATACCATCGACAGCAGCAGCCGCAAGGCCTACACGGCTGTCAGCATGGGTAGCCCAACGCAAGTATTTGCCGAACTGGTTAGCGAGCGTCCGAATTTACATGCGCTGGGCGATATGAATGACTCCATCCTGCTGCTGGGTGGCGGTTTCCCTGTCAAAATAGACGGCCAGATTGTCGGTGGCATCGGCGTGGGCGGCGCTCCGGGCGCACATCTGGATGAAGCCTGCGCCCGTGCGGGCCTCAAGACATTGGGTGCAGATTTATACCAGTAATCACAGATCAGCCGTCAAATACCTCATTTCCGTTTCCGAGAAACCGGCCATGGCGCGCGCATCCAGATTAAAGGGGCCGTGAAGGCCATCCGGGAAATGTTTGTGCAATAGCTGGTGAAAAGTTGGCTCAGACGCCAGTCCCCGTTCCGCGCAAACATGACGGAACCAGCGCGTGCCAATCTCCACATGGCCAATTTCCTCAGCATAAATCACCTCCAGAATCGCCACCGTTTCAACATCGCCCGCCTGTTGTAATTTTTCAATGATGCCGGGAGTCACATCCAGCCCACGCGCCTCCAGCACCCTTGGCACCAGTGCCATACGTTCCAGAACATCTATAGCCGTTTTCCCGGCCATTTCCCACAAACCATTATGGGCATCAAAATCACCGTAATCATGGTTATACCGACACAAATAATCACGAACCATCGAAAAATGCCGCGCTTCTTCATCAGCCACGCACAACCAGTCACGGTAATATTCATGCGGCATGTCGCGGAAACGGTGGACGGCATCCAGGGCAAGGTTGATGGCGTTGAATTCGATATGCGCTACGGCATGCATCATCGCAATTCTTCCTTTTTGTGTGCCAAAGCCGCGCCTTGGCAGGTCACGCGGATGCACCAGACGCGGCCGATCGGGTCTCCCCGCCTTCTGCACGCTCAACAATGGCACATTATGATCCAGTGAATATATATTCCGCTGCCATTGCCGGGCAATGTCATGCGTTCGCTGAATCTTGGCACCCACATCGGCCTCAGCCAGCGCTGCGCCCGTTTCCACAAATACGTTTCTCATGAGCCAATTGCTAAACTCTGGGAGGATGAGTGGCAACCCCGCTTTGAGTTCATTTTTGAGA
>CAZEMN010000148.1:0-4016 GCA_964513335.1 uncultured Zetaproteobacteria bacterium
GTGATAAACCCTCATATTTCATTGGTTTAACTATCCAAACATGAGCACATTGGATTCCTCATATTCGCCTCCTTTAGGCGGACATTGATTCCTATATATTAAACTGCAAAAGAGGCATAAATGGCCTCCACATCAATTTCCCGACTGATAGGACTCAATGCTCTTTCTGGTACGTTCCTATCAGTTCCGACTGTGCCAGTACATGACCTTGTATGGCTTGCTCCAGTTCCGCCTTGGTCGGCCCATCTAAATCTGGAAGAACTGTATCCAGCGCATACAATTTGAAAAAATAGCGGTGGCGGCCAATGGGTGGGCAGGGACCGCCATAACCGGTTCGTTTCCAGTCATTGACGCCTTCCAGTGTACCCGCCGGGAGCGATGCAAGCGATTCTTCCAGACCAGTAGTGTCAGGTGGCAGATTGTAGAGCACCCAGTGCACCCAGGTCATTTTTGGGGCTGCCGGATCGGGGGCATCAGGATCATCCACAATCAACACCAGGCTTTTTGTGCCACCCGGTACTCCCGCAAACATCAGCGCAGGAGAAACATCCTCGCCCTCGCAGGTATATTTAGAGGGTATGCCTCCCCCATTCTCAAAAACCGGAGAAGTAAGCGAAAGTGTCATGTCTTCACCTCCATGAGCGGGTAATGCAAGAAAGAGCGCCAACAGTAGTCCTGTACATCCATGATAGACCATTCGATGACGGATGATCTATGCCTCCAACGGATGGGTGGTAATGAGATACTCCTCGACCGGTTTTCCCTTAATCAGATGCTCCTGAATAATACGTTCCAGCACCTCCGGCGTACAGGAGTGATACCAGACGCCTTCCGGATAAACGACAGCAATGGGTCCACCCATACAAATCTGAAGGCAGTTTGCTTTGGTTCGATAAACCCCACCCTCACCATTTAATCCCAGTTGATTCAGCCGCGCCTTCAAATATTCCCATGATTCCAGACTTTTTTCCGTGGACGAACACTTGGGGTTGCTCTGGTCGCAACACAGGAAAATATGCCGCTGAATCTTATCAACACCAAGATTATGTGCGATCTGCCTCAACTGTTTCTGCATCACTTCTCCATTCAATTTCGTCTGGGAGCCTGTCGGACTTAGGGGGATTGTAGCGAGCAGGTGGGGAAGCAAGGCCAAAATGGCATGATTTTGAGGCACATAGTGGTGTCTATGTAACGAAAAATCAGGATATTTTGGGCTGCTGTCCCTGCCGCGCAGTAAATTCATCCTAAGTCCGACGGGCTCCTGAGCCTTTGTTGTCCAGCAGGGGCGGTACAGGGCAATCCAGACTGTCTGCAATGGCCCGCAGCAATTCAATTTCACGAACGCTGGCATGCTGATCCGCCATTATGCAAGACACGCAAGCCTCAAGCAGCGTCTTCTTGATTGCAGGCGCTGCCAGACGCACCCGCTTCAATGCCGCATCCATATGTCTGAAATTGTAACTGCCCCGTTCAGCAAGTGACTCCTTGTTATTTGAGCCCAACACATCCATGGCCTTTGCATAGGCATCCCTGGCATCGCCTTGCTGACGTTCGCCCACCCATGCGAGAAAACAAAGCAATACGCGCGCATCTTCCATGAGTGGCGCAAGGCTGGTGAATTTTACCTGCACTTGTTCCACGCTGCCAAACACACCATTCAGATGACGCAGCACAATTCGATGCAACACGTATTCAAACAGGCTGAGTTTGCCATTGGCTTTGATCAGCGCGCGTACATTCCCCCGGAAGACGCGATATTGCGGTTCCGACAGGTATTCCAGCGCCGGCAACACCATATCCACCAAAGGAAGCCGCAAATGACTCTCCAGCCGTTCGACTTGAGGCGTGAGATCCATCACCAGATGAAACACCTCCGGGTCCGCTTGCGCATCCAATGTTTGCATCTGAGTCTTGCGAATTTGGCGATTCGTATCCAGCAACAGGCAATAGACAATCGCCCGCGCCGCAAAAGGCTCATGTGCCAAATCACGCAGAGAATCAGGCAACGCTTCCAGCAAATGCCGGGCATACTGAATATGCTCCGCCTGCGGCCTGCCAACTTGTGAAATTAATGATGCTGATTTGCGTTCCCGCACCCCCGGTCCGGATGCCAATGCGGATACAAACGCTTCCGCTTCCATCAGATTGCGCTGGGCCAATGTATTGGCATCCACCTTCTCCGGTTTACCATGAAATGAAGGGTCAATGCGGCGGATACGTTCGCCAAGCGGTGGATGCGTGGCCCACCAGTCCGTCGCCATCCATGATTTCAACGCATTGCCGAAGAATAAATGACTGGCTTGATGCGCACCGGGATGCACAATCCTGGAACCCTGCTTATATCCACCCATCACCTTCAATGCACCCGCAATCCCTCCCGGATTGCGTGTGAACTGTACGGCTGCGGCATCGGCCAGGAACTCCCGCTGCCGGGATAATGCCCGCTTGATTAAATCACCGAAAACCAGACCAACGGTGCCGACCATAAACAACAAGAATCCCAATAACATCCATGGCAACGCATTACCCTGCCGGCCATACCTTGTGCGCCGCCCGGAAACATACAGAGACCCCGTCAGGATACGAATACCCATATCGCTGATCAGCATAATGCCGAACAGAATGCCCATCAGTCGCATCTTGATGGTCGTGTCGCCATTCAGAAGATGGCTGAATTCATGTGCAATCACGCCTTGCAACTGATCGCGGTTTAACAATTCCACGCATCCACGTGTGACGCCAATGGCCGCATCGCGTGGTGAGAACCCAACGGCAAACGCATTGATCCCCGATTCCTCCAGCATGAAGACCGGCGGCACCGGCAATCCCGACGCGATAGCCATCTCCTCCACCACATTGAGCAAACGGCGCTCGAGCGGATTGGGCGTATTGGGTGGAATCCGTTTTCCTCCAAGTGATTCGGCAACCCCCTTCCCTCCATCACGCTGCAAGGCAATGATTTTATAGATACTTCCTCCCAGAATGATCAGCATGGTGATACCTGCGACCCAAACGATTCGTCCGGCATCCAGAAAGCGATAATCATGATCCGCATAGTTTTCAATGCCAAGAAACGGGGTAATGATGGCCACCGCCGCATAGACGGCGGCAATGATACAGATTACCGCCAGCAGGAATAACACGACCAGAAGTGAGGTATGTTTACGGGCCTGTTCCTGCGCCTCGAAGAAATTCATGTAACGACTCACCTACTCCGTCTTTTGCATCATGGCAGCGTTATTGCGATGCTCAAATCCTCGCATATAAACAATATGCTCAGGTTCTGCGCTTCTCACGTCTTGCCATGAAACAAAACCCAGAGCATCTGAGTCATTACACTCATCATTACTGGTCGAATGACACCTTAACCGCTTTGCGCTCTTCGATATTTTCGATTTCGTACAATTGCGCAGGCTTGAAACCAAACGAGGCTGCAAACAGCATATCCGGGAAGCTTTCCCGCTGCATATTGTAGCTCATCACGGCATCATTGAATGCCTGCCTGGCAAAACCAACTTTGTTTTCGGTAGATGTCAGTTCTTCGGATAACTGCCGCATATTCTGATCGGCCTTCAGATCAGGATAAGCCTCAATGGCGATATTCAACTTTCCCAGTGCTCCTGCCAGCAAGCCTTCCGCCCCCAACAGGCCTTGCATGGCCCCGGCATCTCCGGGATCGCGCGATGCGCGTTCATGCGCGGCCATCGCTCCGGCCCGCGCCGCAGTTACCGCCTCCAGCGTCCCGCGTTCGTGCTTGAGATAGGCCTTGGCTGTCTCCACCAGATTGGGAATCAGGTCGTAGCGCCGTTTGAGTTGTACATCAATTTGTGAAAAAGCATTCTTAAAATAGTTGCGTAACTTGACCAGCCGGTTGTAAATCACCACCACATATAGCACCAGCGCCCCGATCAGGCCAAGAATAACAAGCATTACAGTCATAATAGTCTCCCCCCGATTTACTGCCTGAGTATAACCGGAATGCGGGTAAATCCCAAACATGGCAGCATCAAAGGAAA
>CAZEMN010000149.1:0-4009 GCA_964513335.1 uncultured Zetaproteobacteria bacterium
ACTTTCACAACGGAGCAACAGACCTGGCAAGCCGCAGAGGCACGGGTCGAGGCCGAAAAACGTAAGTTCAAGGCGGAACGCCGCCGTTACCGGGAGGGCCGCTCCAGTACCGCTAACCTGATTCAGTTCGAGGGTGAACTCCTGACTGCTGAAGTAGATGCCTCCCGCAGCCGTATCCTGCTGCTGCTCGCCTACCGGCAGGTGCAATGGGCCGAGGGTTTGTTACTGCAGGCGTTACATATCGTTCCCGTGGCCAGCGGTAAAGTACAGCCGTGAAACGCCTGATCGCCTTTTTTGTCGAGCGGGGTTTACTCGTCAATATGCTGTCACTCATGTTGCTGGCCGGTGGGATTTTTGCTGCACTTTCTATTCAGCGTGAGGCCTTTCCCAGTGTTAATTTTGATTTGGTTGTGATCAATACCGTATGGCCCGGGGCTTCACCCAGGGAAGTCGAGCGCCTCATCGTGACACCGATTGAACGTGAACTGAAAGGCATTGATGGCATTGATACGATCCGATCCACCGCTTATCCCGGCTCCATGTCGATTAATGTTGAAATCGACCCGGACTATAGTGACCGTTCCCGTTTTGTTTCCGATGTCCAGCAGGCCATCAACCGTGCCGATCTGCCTGATGATTTACCGGATGATCCAATACTGACGGAAATCAAGTCGGAGCAATCGCCAGTATTATCATTTACTATTTTCGGTGATTTTAAGCCGTTAACACTTAAGCGCATCGCCGACCATATTGAGGATGACGTACTCGATCTCCCCGGTGTGGCGCGTATCGTCACCCAGGGTAAGCGCAAGGAGGAAATCCGCATCGTGCTGGATCCCAGGCGCATGCGCCGCCAGCGTGTTTCCACCAATGATGTAGTACAGCTGATCCGGGGCTGGAATATCAATGCACCCGGCGGATCTCTGAAGGAAGCGAAAGGTCAGGAATTGATTCGCGTGACCGGGCAATTCTCATCGGCTGAAGATGCCGCGAATCTCGTGCTGCGCGCCAATGAACGTGGCGATGCGCTTCGCCTGTCGGACATTGCCGATGTATATGAAACGCTGGACGAACCCACCCGTTATGTTGATGCCATGGGCAAGTCGGCTATTAACATGATTGTGATGAAAAAAGGCGATGCTGATATTATCGACCTGGTTGACCGCGTGCGCGCCTATCTGAAGACCATCCCGAAAAAATACGACAAGAACTTGCATGTTCGCACCTATCAGGATTATTCCACCGTTACTCGCCTGCGGCTGGGGGTGCTGACCAGCAATGGCAGCATCGGTTTACTGCTGGTGCTCTTTACCCTGTTGCTATTTCTGCGCCCGGCAGTTGCCCTGACCGCCGCATGGGGATTGCCCATTATCTTTTTCTCGGGACTGCTTGTGCTTTATATGGCTGGTAACACACTCAATCTGCTGACTATGTTTGGTTTTATTATCGTGCTTGGTCTGATGGTGGATGATGCCATCATCATCGGGGAAAACGCCACATGGCACATGGAACAGGGCATGAAGCCAAACCACGCCGCCGTGCTGGGAACCTATGAACTGGCCGGCCCCGTCAGTGCAACCGTGCTGACGACCATTGTCGCTTTCCTGCCCCTGATGTTCATGCAGGGCATCATCGGCAAGTTTGTTTTTTCCATTCCGGTCGTAGTCGTGGTGCTACTGTTTTTTTCCTGGCTGGAAGCGCTGTTTATTCTTCCCAACCATATCCAGGATATCAGCAATCCGCGCGCCCATCCCAGGGAACGCCGCCTGCTGGTGTGGATCACGAGCATCTATACATGGGTGTTGAAACTGGCGGTGAAGTTACGCTATCTCACTATTTTCGTTACTGTTATGGTTCTCGGCGGCAGCATGTGGCTGGCTTCAACGATGACGTTCCAGCTTTTCCCGTCCGGCGGTGAAAGCCAGTTTTATCTGCGCGTGACAGCACCCAATGGCACGACACTCGAAGACATGCGGAAGATACTGCTGAATATAGACAGCAAAGTGCGCGCACGCATTGACCCGTCCATTCTTGAAACTACCATCACCATTGCCGGTCAGAGCAGTGCGAACGAACGCGATAGCTTGAAACAAATGGGGGATCATTTCGGCTTTGTGCGTGTCATTCTCACACCATTTACCCTGCGTGATATTTCAGCCTTTACGGTTATGCATCAACTTGAAAAAAGCATTCCGAAGCTGTTTCCGGATCTGCCCATCAATTTTGTGATGCTCAAACCCGGCCCGCCAGTAGGCAGTGCGCTGGAGGTGGAACTCTCCGGCATTGACGAGGCAGGCATTACGCGAGCGGCCAGGAATCTGGCGGCCTACCTTTCCCATATTCCGGGAGTTCATTCCATTGAAAGCGGCCTGACGCCCGGTGACCCTGAAGTGCATGTTGTGCTTGACCGGCGTCTTGCGGCCTATGCCGGGGTGGATCTGGCGACCGTCGCCACCCATATCAAGGCGGCTTTTGACGGGTTGCGCGTCTCCACCCTGAGCCGGGGCAAGGAAGAAGTGGATGTCACGTTGCGTTACCCGGAACGCTTTCACCACAATATGCGGGCACTACAGCAACTCGGTATCCACAACCGCACGGGGGGATTAACTCCGCTTGGAGAATTGGCGCATTTTGAAACCAAAGCTGGCGTCACCAGCATTCACCACAAAAATGGCAATCGTATCATTAATGTTTCCGCCGAGGTGGATACGCGGAAAATCTCCTCCAAGGCGTTGAATGCGCAAACAGTGCGGGACAAGGAGAAATGGCTGGGCAGCGATATGGATCGGGTCAATCTGCACATGGGAGGAGAAGAGGAACGCTCGCAGGAGTCGTTGCGTGGCCTGATTTTCAGCTTTGTTTATGCGCTGGCTGGCATTTTCGTTATTCTGGCTATTCAGTTTAACCGCCTGAGTTATCCGTTACTGGTCATGCTGGCCATTCCCTTTGGCGCCATCGGTATCATCGCAGGCTTCTTCCTGCATGGACAACCGCTGTCGTTCATGGCGTTAATGGGTTTTGTGGCGCTGACCGGCGTCGTCGTCAATGATTCACTGGTGATTGCCGTGTTTATCCAGCGAGGTATTGAAAAAGGCATGGCATGGCGCACGGCAGTGCATGAAGCAGGAAAACGCAGGTTGCGCGCCGTACTGCTGACCACCATTACCACCGTAGTTGGCCTGTTGCCTATAGCCTACGGTTGGGGCGGTTTTGACCCTTTCGTGGCCCCCATGGCATTGGCATTATCCTGGGGTTTGTTGTTCTCCACCGGCATCACACTGCTCTCCATTCCTGCCGCCTTCGGCATCGGTATGGATATAAAACATGCCGCCTGCTGGTTTCTGCAACATCTCCCAGGCAAAAAGTGCGACGCAGGATGAATACCTGTTCATGTGTTCTTCACATGATTTTCAGAGACATCTTTTATAGTTCCCTCTGTCTGGCGCCACCCTCCCTCCCCTCCCTCCCCGGCGTCAGGCATGAAACATGGCTCCGGCGATAAACGCCGGGGCCTATTTCATTTTAGGGAAGTTTTACTCCAGGCATCATGGCCTGACTCCAATTTGGCCTGTTTTTTGCTCTCTATTCCTGACAGTGCGGCTTCCGCACACATTGCATTTCCAAACAGGTCGCCCTGTAATGCAAAAGGACAGGAGAAACCCATGAAAATACGCCATACCGACATCGGAAAAACCCCGTCCACGTCCATTTCCGGAAGCAACCCGGCAAGCTCCCGCTTCAGAACCCTGTTGCAAGATGAAATTGACGCAACTTTTGATACGCCATTAACACCGCAAAAACAGAACGATGCCAATACACCCAGTCAAAAACAGTCATTGACGCTGATTGAAGATGCCACCCACTTACTGGATGATATCATTGGTCAGATCGAAACCAATGGAAAACCTGACCCCGCAAGTGTCGATTCCCTGCAACAGCTACGAAAGCAATTGACTCACGGACAAACAACTGCTGTACAGCAAGATATGAATACCGTCATTGCTGTTGA
>CAZEMN010000150.1:0-3898 GCA_964513335.1 uncultured Zetaproteobacteria bacterium
GCCCATGTGCATCTGGGGCCGGAGCTCAGGCGCGGTGCGATTGATTACAATGGCGAAGGTGAAACAGCCGGTGGCATCGTGGTGATGCGTTTCGGTGAAAATGCATTGACCACCATTGAAGCCATACGTGCAAAGATCGCTGAATTGCAGAAAATCATGCCGGAAGGTGTGGAAATCGTGCCGGTATATGACCGCGGTGCCCTGATTGAGCGATCGGTGGACAACCTTAAAGAAAAGCTGCTTGAAGAATTTGTCGTCATCGCCCTGGTTTGCATGATTTTTCTGTTGCACGCCCGTTCCGCTCTCGTCGCTATCATCACCCTGCCCATGGGTATGCTGATTGCCTTCATTTTGATGCAATGGCAGGGCTTGTCCGCCAACATCATGAGCCTCGGCGGCATCGCCATCACGCTGGGTGCCATGGTGGATGGCGCTATTGTACTCATCGAAAATGCACACAAACATCTTGAACACGGCGAGACAGAAAAGGGATCGGCGCTGACGCTCCCCGAGCGATGGTCGGCGATCAGTGACGCGTCGAAAGAAGTAGCTCCCGCCCTGTTCTTCTCGCTGCTTATTATCACGTCATCCTATCTGGTGATATTCACCCTGCAGGAGCAATCCGGGCGATTGTTCAAACCACTGGCCTTTACTGCCACCTATATCATGGCCGCAGCCGCTGTACTTGCCGTAACGCTCGTGCCACTGCTGATGGGCTATTTTATTCGAGGAAAGATCATCCCGGAGAAAAAAAATCCGGTGAATCGTTTCCTCCAGTTCATCCATCACCCGGCGCTTGCCAATGCCCTGAAATATAAATGGGCCACCCTTGGCATCGCCCTGACTGTGTTCCTAAGCGTAGCCTATCCCCTGAGCAAGCTGGGCAACGAATTCATGCCGCCGCTGGACGAGGGCGATATCCTCTATATGCCCACGGCCCTGCCCGGCATATCCATCACCAAGGGCAAGGAACTGATGCAACAGATGGACAAGATTTTGATGACCTTCCCGGAAGTAAAATCCGTGTTTGGCAAGAATGGGCGGGCGGAAACATCCACTGACCCGGCCTCTCTGGCCATGACGGAAATCACCATCCGCGTCAAACCCAGAGAGGAATGGCCGGATCCATCCAAAACAACCAAGCAACTGATTAGTGAAATGGACAAGGCTGTCAAGTTTCCCGCCGTGGCCAATGCATGGGGCTTTCCGATCAAAACACGCATCGACATGCTGTCTACTGGCATCAAAACACCGGTCGGCGTCAAGATCATCGGGCCGGATCTCTCCGTGCTGCAACGGATCGGCAAGGATATCGAGGGCGTCCTGAATATGTTGCCTGATACCAAGTCGGCCATGGGTGACCGGGCCATGGGTGGCTATTACCTGGATTTCGACATCAATCGTAAGGAAGCGGCACGCTATGGCCTGACCGTGGGTGATGTGCAGGATGTCATCCAGTCCGCCATTGGCGGCATGAATATCACAGAAACGGTGGAAGGCCTGGAGCGCTACCCTGTCAATCTGCGTTATGCGCGCGGACTGCGCAGCAGCCCGGAAGATCTCAAACGCATGCTGATCCCCACGCCAACAGGCGTACAGATTCCGATTGCCCAGGTCGCCGATCTTGTGATCCGGCGCGGCCCACCTTCGATCAAGAGTGAAGACTCCCTGTCCGATACCTGGATTTACGTGGACATCAAAACCTCGGATATTGGCGGCTATGTTGACAGGGCCAAACAGGCCGTCGCCGCACAGGTAAAGGTTCCACCCGGATACACAGTGATGTGGTCCGGGCAGTATGAATACATGCAACAGGCCAATGCCCGCATGCGGCTGGCCGCGCCGCTGGTGCTGGTGCTGATCTTCCTGCTGCTATATCTCAATTTCAAAACGCTGATTGAACCGCTGGTGGTCATGGCCTCGGTGCCGTTCGCACTGGCTGGAGGCGTATGGCTGATCTACCTGATGGACTACAACCTGAGCGTGGCCGTGGACGTGGGCTTTATTGCGCTGGCCGGCGTGGCTGCCGAAATCGGCGTGCTGGTACTGACGTTCATCGGCCACGAAATGGAGCGCAAGCGTGCGGAGCTGAAACGCCCGCTTTCCTCAACGGAGATATTTGAGGCTGTGTTGAATGGCACATCCCAGCGCGTGCGCGCCATCGCCATGACTGCGGCCGCCATCATCGCCGGGTTATTGCCCATCATGTGGAGTTCGGGCACGGGTTCAAGCGTCATGCAGCGTATCGCAGCGCCCATGGTCGGCGGCATGCTTACTACCCTCATAGTTTGTCTGGTCGTGGTGCCGGTGTTCTACGGCATGATTTTACAATTCAAGGAAAAACGCGCCGCCAGTGCCGTCGCGAAACCTCAGGTATGAGAGGAGAAATCACATGGAAATAAACGCCGTCATCGCCATCATCCGCACCGATGCGCTGGATCAGGTGGAAACCTGTTTGCAGGAACTTGGCATCGAGGGTATCAGCATCAGCCAGGTCAAAGGCTATGGAGAATACGAGGACTTCTACAGCAGAGACCATATGACGGTTCACGTTCGCCTGGAGATATTCACTTCCGCATCAAGGGCGGAAAAAATCGCCCGGTGCATCATGAGTGCGGCCCATGCGGGCCAGCCGGATGACGGTATTGTCACGATCCTGCCTGTGAAAAAATTCTATCGCATACGCACCCAGTCGGAAGTTGATCTTGATGCGTCCGCCAAATGACAGGACTTCCCGCTTGCCCTGCAAATAAGGAGGCGGTTGAATGATAAAGGTAAAAAACATGAAGCAACTTGAGCAACAACATTAAAGGAGAATAAGTCATGATAAAGAAAACAATAATGAACCTGATTGTGGCAGGTATCGTGGGAATAAGTCCGGCGTTTGCGTCCGGTAATCATGAAGGCATGGATGCGCATCATGGAACGATGAACGGCGGCATGGACCATGAGATGGGCAAGGGTCACATGCATGGGAAAATAACGGGACAAATGAAAGACCACATGAACGACATGTTTCTCGTCAAAAAGGAAATTGACGGCTACCAGATCAGTTTCCATATCATGAAGGCTCCGGACGGCATGCAGCATGGTGGATCGCATCATTTTATGTTCAAGGCGGAGCGAGATGGCAAGGTGTTGACCGATCTGCGCGTGAATTCAAAGGTGTCACATCCGAATGGCACCTCCGAATCCAAGATGATGATGCGCATGGGCGACTGGTATATGGCGGCTTATAATCTGGGTCACCCGGGCAAACACCAGGTTATGGTCTTGTTTAAAACATCGGATGGGAAGAAGCATTTCGACGGTATTGACTATCAACAAAGAGCTGAAAAATGACTGAAACCACCACCCAACCCAAGAGGAATACCATGTCTGATCTGATTTCACCCGTTCGCCACGGATTGCTTCTGGCCGTAACCGCGATGGTTTTCGGAGTCTCGTGGGCTGCATATCTGGCCACACATCATGAGGACTTGCACGGCGGTTTCGAGAAGCAGGAAGCTGCGATCAAGGCGGGTAATACGCCGCAGCAAATGAAGGATATGGATATGCAAGGCATGTCCTTGGGTGCAGCGGCGGATATTCTGATTCGTCAGGCGCATGCACACGGCCAGGATGAGGCGCCAAATGCGAAGCACGGAAATCATGATGATACCGTCGCTGGAGCAAAGCATCAGCATTCCCACTCCGGAAGCCTGGCAAAGGATGCCATGCAGCGCCTGCTGCGCGGCCATATTCACTGGATGGGCCTGGGTATCCTGTCCGCCGTTATGCTGTTGATTGTCGCCTTCACATCGTTGAAAGCGGGCTGGAAGAAAACGCTGGGTTGGACCTTCGGTATCGGCGCGCTGGCCTATCCTGTCGCATGGATACTGATGGGTTTCCGCACCGT
>CAZEMN010000151.1:0-3897 GCA_964513335.1 uncultured Zetaproteobacteria bacterium
TCCGGGTTAACATGGTTGGTCCGGTTGCGGGGCAGGATGGTTACATTCAATACGCAATGCTATACTTGTATGAGCCTCGCAAGTATGTGGCAGGAGTCTATGATGAGTCTGAAAGATAAAAGCTGTGTTCCCTGTCAGGGTGGAGTGCCACCAATTACCCTGGAAGCCGCTCGTGTTATGCTATCCAGAGTGCCTGCATGGGAGTTGAACGATGAAGGCACAAGATTATCGCGTACCTTCAAGTTTCCTGATTTCTCACAAGCCCAGGCATTTGCCGTCAAGGTGGGCGATGCATCGGATGTTGAAGGACACCATCCTGTACTAACCTATAGTTGGGGCTATTGCACGGTCGTGTTCTATACGCACAAGATCGGCGGTTTGCACGAGAATGATTTCATCATGGCCGCCAAGGTAAACGCCCTAGCGTAATGCCTTCTACTTCTTACGAGCGGCAATAACAACCGTTCGGCCGAGCAACATGGCAGGGCGATTCATTGCCAGTACAATATCCCGGTTGTGCGCATCCACTGTGCCGTATTTGCTAGCCTCGCGGTGCAGTGCGTATCTGCCAAGCAGCGTAATCGGCAGCCATAGAAACAGCAACGCAGGGATGGAGGAACGCTGAATCCGGTCAATGCCGGTGTGTACTGGTTCAAGCCCTGCACCATATAGCGAATGGCACAGGTAGAAATAGGAAACCGGATTGATATGACCGCCGGTGCTGTATTTTTCATTGATGCGGACAGGCAGTGGGCCGAACAGATTCCAGAAACCGAAGGTAAAAAACCGCAGGCGGGATTTGAGGTTCAGGATATTCGGTGTGGTGATAATTACCAGTCCTCCCGGCTTTAATACACGCCGGATTTCCCGTAATACGGCCCGATGATTCTCTACATGCTCGATCACTTCGGCAATGGTGACCAGGTCAAAACTGTGATCCGGATACGGCAGGGGATCATGATCCAGATCAGCCATATCGACTGTCTGACCCGGTAGCTCCATCAGCGCATCGGTGTAGTCGCAGGCGTGGCTTTTCAGGGTGAAGTGCCGCTGTAACAGTTTAATCAGGCTGCCGTCTCCACTGCCAATATCCAGATGATCGCCTTGCAAATCAGGATTCACATGCCGGATTGTGTCAATGACGGCCTGATGAATTCCGGGTGTGCTGTATTGTCCTGTTGAGTCTGACATGTACCGGCAATTAAGCAGCAACTAGCTGCCTTAACACGTATTGCAGGATGCCGCCATGGCGGTAGTAGTCCCATTCTTTCGGCGTATCAATACGCACCAGCGCCATGAAGCGCTTGTCATCGGCAGCGACTGTAGCCTCACGCGCACCTTCGGCAACGCCGGTGATGCTGAACACTTCGTGTCCGGTAAGGCTCAATGATTCGGCACGGTCACCGTCCATAAACTGCAACGGTAGGATACCCATACCGACCAGATTGGAGCGGTGGATTCTTTCATAGGATTCGGCGATCACGGCGCGCACGCCGAGCAGCATCGGTCCCTTGGCCGCCCAGTCGCGTGAGGAACCGGAACCGTATTCCTTGCCGGCAATGATTATCGCCGGGACATCTTCTTCCCGGTAGCGCATCGCGGCATCAAAAATACTCATCTGCTCGCCATCAGGCAAATGAACAGTGACGCCGCCTTCGGTGCCCGGTGCCAACCGATTGCGCAGGCGGATGTTGGCGAAGGTGCCGCGCATCATCACCTCATGATTGCCGCGCCGCGAGCCGTAGGAATTGAAGTCTTTCGGTTCTACACCGCGTTCGATGAGATACCGGCCAGCCGGAGAATCGGCCTTGATGGCGCCGGCTGGCGAGATGTGATCGGTGGTTACTGAATCGCCAAGCAGCGCCAGCACGCGCGCTTCTCCGATATCCCCGATCTTACCGGCCTCTTTGCTCATACCCGAAAAATATGGTGGGTTCTGAATGTAAGTGGAGGCGTTATCCCACGCAAAACGGTCGCCTGTGGGAGCGGCCAATGCCTGCCAGTTTTTATCACCGGCAAATATATTCGCATAGGAATCCATAAACTGCTCGCTTGTGACGCTGCTCATGGCTTCGGCAATATCGGCTTGCGTTGGCCAGATATCTTTCAGGTACACAGGGCCGTCATGACCCAGTCCGACGGGTTCGTTGTACAGGTCGATATCCATGCGGCCGGCGATGGCATAGGCCACAACAAGCGGAGGGGAAGCGAGATAGTTCATGCGCACCTCTCCATGGATGCGTCCTTCAAAATTACGGTTGCCGGAGAGTACCGAGCAGACGGACAGGTTGCCTTTGGCGATAGCTTCGGAAACCGGCTCTGGCAATGGGCCGGAATTGCCGATACAGGTGGTGCAGCCATAGCCAACGACATAGAAACCCATCTGCTTCAGTGGTTCCATCAGACCGGCAGCTTCCAGGTATTCGGTAACCACCAGTGAGCCCGGGCCGAGTGATGTTTTTACCCACGGTTTTACTTTCAGTCCCAGTTCCGCAGCTTTTCTGGCCACCAGTCCTGCGCCCAGCATGACAGAGGGGTTTGACGTGTTGGTGCATGAGGTGATGGCAGCAATGACGACGGCGCCATTGCCAATATCAGCCTCCTCATCATGAATGGTCATGGGTATGGCCGACGCATCCGGATTAGGCTCTTCCTTCAACGCTTCATGAAACATGGCCTTGGCGCTTTTCAGTGGAATCCGGTCCTGTGGGCGTTTCGGGCCCGCCAGAGATGGCTCAACTGTGTTCATGTCCAGGCTCAGTGTCTCGCTGTAATCGGCAACAGAACCGTTGCGGAACATGCCCTGTGCTTTGGCATAAGCTTCGACCAAAGTGATGCTTTCTTCGGAACGACCGGACAGGCGCAGATAACGCAGGGTTTCATCGTCAATCGGGAAGATGCCGCAGGTGGCACCGTATTCGGGGGCCATGTTGGCAATGGTGGCGCGGTCGGCCAGCGGCAGGTGATCCAGCCCATTTCCGTAAAACTCGACAAACTTTCCGACAACACCATGTTTCCTGAGCATTTCCACGATCATTAGCACAAGGTCCGTAGCTGTAGCACCTTCCGGCAGCTGGCCTGTCAGTTCGAAGCCGACCACCTTCGGAATCAGCATGGAAATCGGCTGGCCGAGCATGGCAGCTTCCGCCTCGATGCCGCCAACGCCCCAGCCCAGCACGCCGAGGCCGTTGATCATCGTCGTATGCGAGTCAGTGCCGACCAGCGTATCCGGGTAGGCTACGCCGTCATCATCCACAAATACCGTGCGAGCCAGATGCTCCAGATTCACCTGATGCACAATACCGGTATCCGGCGGCACCACCTTGAAATTGTCGAAGGCCTCCTGCCCCCATTTGAGGAAGTTGTAACGCTCTTTGTTGCGGGAAAACTCAATTTTAGCATTTTTAGCCAATGCTTCATCCGAGCCGAAGGCATCCACTTGCACGGAGTGGTCGATGACCAGTTCGGCAGGGGCCAGCGGATTGATCTGATCGGCATTGCCGCCCAGTTTCACAATGGCATCACGCATGGCTGCCAGATCGACGATGGCGGGCACACCGGTAAAATCCTGCATCAACACACGCGCTGGCATGTAGGCGATTTCTTTTGACGGTTCCGCCGCTGCATCCCAGTTGATGATGGCTTCGATATCACTGCGTTTGACTACCTCGCCGTCTTCACGACGCAGCAGGTTTTCCAGCAGTATTTTCATTGAATAGGGCAACCGGGCCACATTGCCTGCGGCATCCAGCCTGTAGTAGGTATAGGTATTGCCGCCGGCTTCAAGCGTATCGCGGGTATCAAAACTGTTTTTCACCGGCCTCTCCTGTTGTTCGGGCATATAAAAAGGATTGGACAAGGATAGGAGCGTGCCACCGGCAGAGCAAATGATACTAA
>CAZEMN010000152.1:0-3880 GCA_964513335.1 uncultured Zetaproteobacteria bacterium
ATAACCATAATCATCTGCCGCCCTTCCATATTGGGCATGTTTTCTACCTTGCCCAAATCCTTCAAATCTTCAGCGATCTTCTTTAAATGCTCGGCGCCACGCGAAGCATAGACCATTTCCCTGCCGCGAAACCGCATGGAAATTTTCACTTTGTTTCCATCCTCCAGAAACTTGCGCGCACGTCTCATTTTAATATCCATATCATTCTGATCCGTGCTGGCGCGCACTTTTACTTCCTTGGTCTGTACAATATGCTGTTTCTTCCTGGCAAGGTTGGCCTTTTTACTCTGCTCATACTTGAACTTTCCATAGTCCATCACCTTGCATACCGGCGGGTCGGCATTCGGTGATATCATCACCAAATCAAGTCCTTTCCCTTCCGCCTCGACAATTGCCTGCGCCAGCGGTAAAACACCAACCTGTTCCCCATCACTGCCAATCACCCGGACCCTGCTGGCCTCAATGTCATGATTGACCGGTAATTCCTTTTTAGCGATGAAAGCCCCCTCTCAGTGTTTTATTCAATCTATTCATACTCCTCTTGCATACGTCGCATCTCGTCCAGCCATGTATCCAGCGGTATTGAACCGATGTTTTCACCCTTCAGGTTGCGAACCGCCACTGTTTTTTCCTCGCGCTCCCGATCGCCCACCACCAAAATAAAGGGCACGCGTTGCAGCGTAAGGGCGCGCACTTTATAGCCCACCTTCTCATTGCGCAAGTCCGTATCCACCCTGAAACCTGCCTGACGCATGGCATCGTGGACTTCCACTGCATAATCTGCCTGTGCATCCGTGATATTGCACACCACCGCTTGCACCGGTGCCAGCCAGAACGGGAACTTCCCCTCATAATGTTCGATAAGAATACCAATAAAGCGTTCCATCGAACCCAGAATAGCCCGGTGCAGCATCACCGGCGTCTGGCGGGAGGAATCCTCAGCGACATATTCAGCGTCCAATAGCCCCGGCATGGAGAAATCCACCTGAATCGTACCACACTGCCACACGCGGCCCAGGCAATCCCTCAGCGAAAACTCGATCTTCGGCCCATAAAAGGCACCTTCACCGGGATTTTCGCCATACTCAATACCCTTGGTCCGCAAGGCCTGATGCAAGGCCGCTTCCGCCTTATCCCACTGTTCATCCGTACCCACCCGCTTGTCCGGCCGGTCGGACAGAAAAATGATGATATCTTCAAAACCGAAGCGCTTGTAAACCTCATAGGTCAAATCAATAAAATGACAAACCTCGTCCTGAACCTGTCCTTCAGTGCAGAAAATATGCGCATCGTCCTGTACGAAATTCCTCAACCGCATTAACCCGTGCAACGTACCGGACGGTTCATTGCGATGGCAGGAGCCGAACTCGGCCAGTCTCAGCGGCAGGTCACGGTAGGAATGCAGCGTCTGGTTAAACACCTGGATATGACACGGGCAGTTCATCGGTTTGATGGCGTAATCCCGGTTCTCCGTGTGTGTCGTAAACATTTCGTCATGGAACTTGTCCCAGTGTCCGGACCGCTCCCATAATTTCCGGTCCACGACCTGTGGAGTCTTGATTTCCTTATAGCCATTGTCGCACATCACTGCACGGATTTCATTCTCCACCACCTGCCACAAACTCCAGCCCTTCGGATGCCAGAACACCATGCCCGGCGCTTCCTGCTGCAAGTGGAAGAGTTCGAGCGATTTGGCCAGCTTGCGGTGATCGCGCTTCTCGGCCTCCTCCAGGCGATGCAGGTAGGCTTTCAAATCAGATTTTGATGCCCATGCCGTACCATAGATTCGTTGCAACTGCTCATTGTCGGAGTTGCCTTCCCAGTAAGCGCCAGCCACCTTCATCAGCTTAAAATACTTCAGCACCCCGGTGTTCGGCACATGCGGGCCGCGGCAAAGATCGGACCACTCGCCCTGCTTATACAGGCTGACGGTTTCACCTTGAGGAATACGGGCAATCAGCCTGGCCTTATAGCTTTCACCGATTCCCTCAAAATGGGAAACCACCTCATCACGATCCCATTCTTCACGACTAATATCGAGCTTGCGATTCGAAATCTCACGCATCTTCTCTTCGATCTTCTGCAAATCCTCCGGCGTAAAAGCACGTTCAAAAGAAAAATCATAGTAGAACCCATCCTCAATCACCGGCCCGATCGTTACCTGTGATTTCGGAAACAATTCCTGCACCGCCATGGCCATTAAATGCGAAGTGGAGTGCCGTATAATATCCAGTCCTTCATCGGATTTATCGGTAATCAGGGAAACTTCATCGCCATCGTGCAATACATGCGTGGTATCCACCTGCGTGCCGTTCACCGTAGCGGCAATCGTCGCCCGCGCCAGACCGGGGCCAATATCGGCGGCCAGATCATAGGCGGTTGCGCCCTCATTCAAGGTACGGGTTGAACCGTCAGGCAATTGAACATTCATGGTGATGGCATTCCTCCAGGGTTTGAGTGCTGCATCCTATCGCCAAAGGTTGATACGCCAAGGCCGAACTGAATGAGTTCGGCCCTGGTATCAAATGAATTGTAAAAATGGTTGGCTCGGGCAGTTTCGAACTGCCGACCCCTACCATGTCAAGGTAGTGCTCTACCCCTGAGCTACGAGCCAATAACGGGTAATCCCCTGTGAGGGTCGCGAAGAGTATGGTTGCCCCCTCGTATGGTCAAGTTGGTAATAAACGACCGCAGGCAACTGTAGGAAGTGCTGGTTAATTCTGAAATGGTGCGGGATCATTTGCGATTAGTTCCCCGATATTAATCCACATCACTCCTTCCGCCTGAGATAATCCACCACCAGCCGGACGCCTGCGCCAGTCGCGCCTTTGGCCGAAATGTCGGTTCCTTTCATGTTCCATGCCGTGCCTGCAATATCAAGATGCGCCCACGGGATGTCGTCGACAAAACGGGAAAGGAAACAGGCGGCAGTGATCGTGCCAGCTTCACGGCCGCCGATATTTTTAATGTCGGCAATGTGGGATTTGATCTGGTCCTGATATTCTTCAAACAGCGGTAGTTCCCACACACGATCATGGGTATGATCGCCGGACGTCTTCAGGCCCTTTTTCACCTTTTCTCCGGTTCCCAACAAGCCCGTCGCCTGCGAACCCAGCGCAATCACGCAAGCACCCGTCAGGGTTGCAAAATCAATGATCTCGGCAGGCTTCTGCTCAGCGGCATAGGCCAATGCATCGGATAGAATAATCCGTCCTTCGGCATCGGTATTCTGCACCTCAATGGTCAGGCCCTTATAAGAAGTCACGATATCACCCGGCTTGTACGCCGCTGATCCAAGCAGGTTCTCAGTCGAGACAATCACGCCCAGCAGATTGACCGGCAGGTTCATTTCGATCGCCGCCTTGAAGATGCCAAGAACAGCGGCCGAACCGCACATATCGAACTTCATTTCATCCATCTGTGCCGCCGGTTTGATGGAAATACCACCGGCATCAAACGTCAAGCCCTTGCCGACCAGAGCCACCGGCGCAGTACCCTTCTTTCCACCCTGATATTCCAGCACGATAAAACGTGGCTCTTTGGCCGACCCCTGATTCACGGCAAGCAGTGCGGTAAACCCGGCTTTTTCGATCGCCGCCTTGTCCATGACCGTCACTTTCAGCTTTTGATGTTTCAACGCAGACGCCTGCTCACCAAGAAATTCCGGCGTGCAAACATTGCCCGGCTCGTTGGCCAGATCGCGGGCAAAGTTTGTTCCCGTACTGACAGCACGCGCGTTGGCCAATGCTCCATCCGCGCTCTCTAAATCCCGCCTCGACGAAATCATAATCGTGACGGAGCGCAGTGCTCGTTTGTTCTCTTTCTTCTCCGTCTGATACTTGTCGAATGCATACAAACCCAGCCAGACACCCTCGGCCAC
>CAZEMN010000153.1:0-3866 GCA_964513335.1 uncultured Zetaproteobacteria bacterium
CGGTTAAACGAACGTTCAATTGTGGCTGAATCCAGCCCTTTCAACCATAACGGGTGGCAAGATTGGACATCATACGCATTCACATCCTCTTAACGTTGTTTTCTACTTCTTTTACGTTTTCGCTGTATCTGAAGCACTTGATCCCTAAGTGCGAACGGGGACTTAATTCCACGAAATACTATTTTGTTGTTGATACTACCAGCGGTGCTGAATTCGACATCACCAACATCAAAAAAACGCTGGATAGTTGTCTGTTTTACTTCAATATCTTTGATGTTTTTCAGGGGAATACTTTCCTGTTTTTTTGACGTGATTCCGTGCTGGCTCTGAACATCACCGTCACTGATCCTGAATTCCCATGCAAAGCGGCTATAAACAATCGTCAGCATGATCACCAAGGCTATCAGTATATTGATTGCGATAAGGAATGGTGTCATCTCCGAGAGAAAGAAGGGCATCAATATCAGTATCAGTATGGAACCGAAGGAACCCATCTGGTTCAACCATGATGGTCTGTCGCTGTAACTAAGTTTTGTCTGATTCATATAACGGGCCACACTATCAGACTATGGGCGCGAGATGGAGACTGAGCCTTTTCATGAACTTGGTCAGCAAATAAAATCTGATGTATTCCCTTCCAATTCTGGAAAACGTGATAACCCAACAATTCTAATACCCTTGAGTTGTTTGCAGAATTCATTTCCATGATTTTGGAGTAGGGTTCGCAGATACTTTTCATGTGGGAGTGCAATCAATGGTGCCATTGATTCCGGGCTTCCTAACCATGATGCGTAGTCACTTTGAAGCTAGGGCCTTGTTCACATAAAATCTAAGCGTAGCGCTGCTGTCCGAAATGAGGCCAGGCAAGGCGTGAGGAGAGAAGTTTGGTAAATCCAAATAAACGACGAGCAACGCCGCATGGCCTCATTTCGGGCGCAGCCCTGCGGGACGGGTCATTTTTGGCCGCTCCAGCGTTATTTCTCGCTGATGTGCATTCAGCACATTGCACTCGAAATGCCTTGCAACGACCCAAAAATGACCGCGTCGCTACGTTTGGATTTTATGTGAACAAGGCCCTAATAAAGCGGGAGTAAATACCCAATCCAGATGCCAGGCGTTTTCTTCATCCCGCGCAAGGCAAACAACGCCTGCATTCCGGAAGGTCACCACGCGCCTGTCCGCATCGCCACACAGCAGCAGCGAGGCCAGACGTTCCAGATGCGGTAAATGGCCGACCAGCATCACATCCTTGTTCCGGGCGGTCAGATGTTCGGACCATACTCCGGGATCGTCATTCGGCTGCAAATCCGGCCCGGCGTCATAAACCGCGTTCAGGCAACGCGCCAGCAGATTCGCCGTTTCAGCCGCCCGTAATTTACCACTGTGGAGGATTTCAGGAATCAGCAAACGCGCATGCTGATAAAGAAAATCGCCGACTGCCCGCACATCGGAAGCTCCCTTCTCCGACAATGGCCGATCCGGATTTTCTTCCTTCGACACAGCTTCGCCATGTTGCACTAAATACACGCGCATATTTTACCTCCACAAAAACGAAATTACCCGACGATGGCTTCCCCGTGCTGAAATGCCAACAGTTGATGGGGGTTGATTCCGGTCCACAGTTCATTGTCGGTCAAAGGCAGGGTGGCAATCACGGCCACGACGTCGTGTGGCGTGGTCAGTTCGTGGAAATTGACCGTAACGTCCTGATCAATCAGGTGGGCAGGGCCGAAAGGTGCCCGGCGCACAATATAGCTCAGCTGCGTAGTGCCGTAGGCGAACATGCAGTCGCCATTGGACAGCAGATAGTTCGATGTCCCCTCTTCCGCCAGCGTCGCACTGATGTCATGCAGCACGGCATGCAGTTCCGGTAGCGGCGGCAGTTTGTCAAACCGGGCCTGCAGGGTGTTCAGGATCAGGCAAAAGGCGCGTTCGCTGTCGGTATCGCCCACCGGTCGATGGCAACCCGGATGTGTGGCCACGTGCTTCAGATCGCCGTTGTGGGCGAACAGCCAGTGCCGACCCCAGAGTTCGCGCATGAACGGGTGCGTATTTTGCAGTGCGACCTTGCCCTGCGTCGCCTTGCGAATATGGGCAATGACATTCATGGAATGGATGGGATAGCGCTGCACCAGTTCCGCTACCGGCGAGTGTGCAGACGGTTTGGTGTCGATGAACAGGCGGCAACCTGGGCCTTCAAAAAAACCGATGCCCCAGCCGTCGCTGTGTTCATCGGTAACGCCACCGCGGGCGCGGAATCCGGCGAAGGAAAAAGCGATATCGGTGGGCGTGTTGCAGTTCATACCGAGCAGTTGGCACATACTAACAGCTACGCCTCCTGGTGCCCTGTCCCGTAGAAGAGCATACCATCAGAGCCATCCCAGGGAGCCAAGGCAGGACACTAGCCCCGGAGCATCCCGGTTCGTTCAGCAAGCAACTGTTCCAGTTCAGCATTTCTGGTCTTAAGTTGCTCAAGATGAACCGCATTGGAAATAGCTATGGCACAGGCAGAGGCCAGTGTACGCACGTTGGTTTCGTCAATGGGTGTAAAGGCTCTGCCGCCTTCCTTTTCCGTCAGATATATCACGCCCTGGATATCGTCTCCGAACATAATAGGCGCACCAAGAAAGGTTGTCATGGCAGCGTGATCCGAAGGAAATCCGGCCGCTTTTGGATGCGCGGCAATATCATTGATGCGCACCACTTCATGTTGGTTCCACATCAACCCCAGTAGCCCGATTCCCTTGGGTTCATTCCCTTCAAGCTTTGCCAACTCCTCATTCGTCATGCCCAGTGGAATAAAAAGTCTCCTGCCGTTTTCAATATAGGACAACATCGCGTAGCGGGCACCGGTCAATTCCATCGACAACTCACCGACATGGCGCAGGATGGGTTCCAATGCGGTCCCCTGCGACAAAGCAATTACCGCCTGCGCAAGCTGATCCTGCTGCCTGGCCAGTTGCCTTTCCAATTCTGTATGTTCCAACATTCAAAACCTCCAAAATAAGCGATAATGCTTACCGTAACTCACTCAGCAGGCAATCCATCATGGACTCGGCCTGACTCGCATAACCCCCGCCGAACAGATTGGCGTGATTAAGGATATGGTACAGATTATACAGCGTTTTGCGCACAGCATAGCCTTCATCCAGCGGCCATGCCTCATGATAGGCCGCATAAAAGGCGCTGCCAAAACCGCCGAAGAGTTCGGTCATGGCAATATCCGCTTCCCGGTCCCCGTAATACACAGCGGGATCATAAATCACCGGGTGGCCATCCGTGTCCACGGCATGATTACCACCCCACAAATCTCCATGCAAAAGAGAGGCTTGAGGGCTGTAGTCTTCAAAAAATAATCCCAGATCGGACATCAACCGCTCGCCCTTGTGTTGCAACGCTCCGCCATAACCATTGTGCGCTGCAAGTTTCAGTTGGAATCCAAGCCGATGCTCCCGGAAAAATGATATCCAGTCATCCGAAGGCGTATTGATCTGGGGCGTTGAACCAATGGTATTGTCACAGTACCAGCCAAATTCGGGGTGCGTATGGCGATGCATGGCGGCCAACTGCTCGCCAAGCGCATGCGGGCTGCTGCCACCATCGAATGCAATAAACTCCATAACCAGATAAGCATGCGTATTTGCCACCCCCCGGCACACCGGCCTTGGAACGCGAACGGCTTTTGCACCGGCCAAAGCAATCAAGCCGTTTGCTTCCGCAGTAAACATGTTCAGACATTCCGAAGGGTTGGTTTTGACAAAATAACGCTGACCCGAGCCTTCAATTCTGTAAGTTGAGTTGATGCTTCCACCGCCAACGCTAACCTTGTGTTCAATGGTGAATCTCTTGTGAGTGGATTCGCTTAT
>CAZEMN010000154.1:0-3792 GCA_964513335.1 uncultured Zetaproteobacteria bacterium
CTAGCAACTTTCGTTGGTTGTTGCGGAAAAGCTGATGCTGTCATTTTCTAATAATGGGGTGGCGGGACTTCCTCAGACAAGGGTTTGATATCATCCGACATTCCGTCTTTAAGCTGTTCGTGCATCATATCCAGCTTGTGCTGCAAAGCATCCAGTTGCCGCTGTTGATGGGTCAGGGCCTCATTCAACTCCTGAATCAGGTGTTCCTGAAACGATAGCTTTGTTTCCAGTTCAACAATCCGTTTTTCCGCTGATGACATGGTTAACCCGGATTAATTGCGGAAATATGCCGGATCAATCTGATACTGACGCAGCAGTTTGCGCACCGTATTACGATTCAGTCCCAGCATCTGTGCTGCCTTGATCTGATTGCCCTTGCAGCGCTCCATCACCAGCATGAGCAGCGGCGGTTCCACTTCACCCAGCAGATGCCTGTGCATATCCTCAGCCTCGGCATAGCCGAGTTTGTCCATGTAGTGGCGGATACAGCGACTGACGGCTTCGGACAGGGTTTCTTCCTGATGCGTTTGATTATCCCGGTTGCCCAGCGCCAGTGCGACATCTGACAGGGTGATGGCGGCACCCGGCGTGAGCAGCGCCAGCCTGCGCATGACATTCTTTAATTCACGCACATTGCCCGGCCAGTCGTAGGTTTTAAGCAGATTGATGGACTCATCCAGAAGAATGGGCGGTTGCATCTCCAACTCTTCCCCCGCAGATGCAAGCATGGCCTCGGCCAGTTGCTGGATGTCATCCTTGCGTTCGCGCAAGGGTGGAATGTGTACGGGAATCACATTCAGGCGGTAATATAAATCCTCACGAAACGTACCCTGTTTTATTTTAGATTGTAAATTCTGGTGTGTTGCCGCAAGGAGACGGACGTTTACAGGCCGGTCTTCGCGTCCGCCGACGCGTTGAACCACGCCTTCTTCCAGCACACGCAACAGTTTGACCTGCAAACTGGCGGGCATGTCACCAATTTCGTCGAGGAACAGGGTTCCCTGACTCGCCTGTTCAAAGCGTCCCGGGCGGGCGCGGTCCGCACCGGTGAATGCACCCTTTTCATGTCCGAACAATTCCGCTTCCAGCAATTCCGCCGGAATGGCGGCTGTGTTGATCGGGACAAAAGGTTTGTTGTTTCGCTTGCTTTGCTGATGCAGAACATGTGCTACCAGTTCTTTGCCGGTGCCGGACTCACCGGTAATCAATACAGTCAAATCGGATGCAGCGACACGTCCCAGCGTGCGGAATAACTGCTGCATGGATGCGCTGCGGCCAATAATCAGAGCATCTTCATCCGTAGCGACCTCTTTTTTTGTTTCTTCCGGCGAAGGCTTGATGCGGCGCGCCAGAGATCGTACTTCATCCAGATCAAAGGGCTTGGGTAAATATTCCATGGCGCCCACACGGTAGGCCTGGGCGGCATGGTCAAACGTGGTCTCCGCCGTTAGCAGAACCACCGGCGCCTTGAATCGTCCTTCTGACACAGCATCCATGCCATTGCCATCCGGTAGATAGACATCGAGAAACGTGAGTGCGAAGTCCTGCTCGGCCATGGCCTGTTCCGCTTCCTCCAGGCTTGCCGCCTCCACGACTTCCATGCCCTCCTCGCCGAGCACTCGTGCCAGCACCCAGCGGATACCTGCATCATCATCTACAATCAGCACGTGCATCATTTGGATGCGCCAATAGGCAAATGCAGAATAAAACTGGTGCGTCCCGTTTCTGATTGCAGTTTGGCCTGGCCGTTGTGTTCCTGCATCACGCGCTGGATCAGCGCCAGGCCCAATCCGCTACCGCGTGACTTGGCGGTGACAAAGGGTTCAAACAGATGGTCCTGAATGTGCTGCGGGATAGGCTCGCCATCATTGGTGATACGCACCTCCAGTACGGCGCCCTTGTGCCCCGGCAGTTTGATGGTGGTGTTCACTCGGGTGAGCCACTCGATATGTGCTGCACCCGCCTCCAGAGCATTCATCCACAGATTTTCAATGGCTTGCCGCAGCCTGCCTGCATGGGCCTGAATCAAAGGCAGGCTGGGGTCGAATACACGGCGCAGGGCAACGCCATCCACGGGGTGGCATACATCATCAATCAGGCTGTGAATATTGATGGGCTCCATACCGATGGCGGCCCGGGGCCCCAGTTGCAGAAAGCTGTCAATGCGCTCGCGGATGATATCAACCTGAGCAAGCATCATCGTTGCAGCTTCTTTTTGATCTCCTTGTGACAATTGCTCGGATAGCCACTGTGCCGCACCACGGAGACCTGCCAGTGGATTTTTTACCTCATGTGCCATTTCCAGTGCGATTCTGGCAACGGCCTCAGCCATTTCCTGACGTTTTGCATATTGATCCAGTTCCTGCCTGCCCGCTTCGGGCACCATCAACAACGCATAGCCGCCGTCGGCGGGGCCGATGTGCAACGAACAGGGGGCGTTATTTGCGCGTTCACACAGGCCATGACTGGACAGTGATCCAAGATTTTCCTTCATGTGATCCAGCATGATTCGGATCTCCGATTCCGGCGCGAACAGATGACAGGCATGGCGTCCGGCCAGTGCCCGTTCGGAAATACCCAAAGCGGATTGTGCTTCCATATTGGCGCTCAGGATAAAGCCCTCGCCATCCAGCATTAGCATGGGAAGGGGGATGGAAGACGCCGCAATGGGTTCAGGCGGCACGCAACCAGGCCTCGTTTCCGCAGAAGAAGACTTCCGCAGCTTCAAGCTGTGCTTTCCAGCACGCCAGCGACTGAAAATGATGGCGAAATTCAGCCGACCCCTCCATCCCCTTGCTGTACCAGATCACATGTTTCCTCGCGAGTTTTGATACCGTTCGTTCCCCATGATGTTCTGCCATGGTCAGCATGTGCTCCTCAATGATACGCCAACGCGTGATGCCATCCGGCTTAATGGGCAGTGGTTCACCCAGCAATGCGGCACGTATTTCGGCCAATACCCATGGATTACCCTGTACGGCGCGGCCAACCATCACGCCATCGCATCCTGAAATACGCAACATTTCCCTGGCGGACGCGGCATCCACCACATCACCATTGCCCAGTACCGGAATCGATACGGCCTGTTTGGCGAGTCCAATATCTTCCCAGTTGGCATGGCCGTTAAACATCTGTGATCGGGTTCGCCCATGCACCGTCAGCATCTGAATCCCTGATTCTTCGGCAATGGTTGCAATGCGCGCGGTATTTTTTGAGGACTCATCCCAACCAGTGCGAATTTTCAGCGTTACCGGCAACGTCACTGCCTCGACCACAGACTCCAGAACGCGCGCAACGGCGACCTCATCCTTCAACAATGCGGAACCTGCCACCTGTTTACAGATTTTCTTGACCGGACAGCCCATGTTGATATCAATAAAATCTGCACCGCGCGATGCTGCCCAGCGTGCTGCTTCCCGCATATAATCCGAGTCGGAACCGGCAATCTGAATGCCGATGGGGTGTTCATCCCCGCCGATTTCAGCCATGCGTTCGGTGCGTTCCCTGCCCTGGTCCACGGCCCGCGAGGCAATCATCTCGGTGATCATGAGTCCCGCGCCAAAACGCTTGCAGATACGGCGGAACGGCAAATCGGTAATGCCCGCCATGGGCGCCAGCGCCAGCGGTACGTCGATACGCATACGGCCCAGCATGAAGCCAGAATTCGGCGAAACAGATAAATTGCACATGATTTAGGCAATTCTAACGGTTTACGTGTGGAAGTCACGTGCGGAAGCCGCCCTTGAAGAGCGGGCATAAAGCAGACAGGCTCATGCGATGACAACTCTAATT
>CAZEMN010000155.1:0-3780 GCA_964513335.1 uncultured Zetaproteobacteria bacterium
CTCGCACGCCTTGCCGCACATCCCGTCAGAACTCGCTGATGGCTCATGAATTTACGGGACGGGGCACTATATTTCAGGTAAACTATCCATTATTCCTGCCGATTTGGTAAGGAGCGTATGATGACTTTGCCAAAAGCTATTATCGCACCCATGGATGGACTTTTTCGGCTCTATCAAATAATGAGGTGAATATGGAACAGGCTGTTACCGTCGTGGATGTGATGAATAACGATGCACTGGTGCGGGGCCGACGGGCATCCGCCTGCGGTCAATGCGCCGGGAAAAGCGCCTGTGGTACGTTAGGTTCATGGGTAGAACGGTTTTCTGAAATGAGGGTGTCCAATCCGCTTGGAGCCAGAGTGGGGGATGAGGTTATCGTCAGCGTGCCGGATGGCGTGTTCCTGCGTGCCGCCATGCGTTTGTACGGGACTCCGATGCTGGGCTTTTTTATCATGGGATTTCTGGTTCGCTACCTGGCTTTCCGTTTTGAGGTGGCCTCACCTGAATTATGGGCGGCGGGTGGCGCCCTGACAGGAATGATTGCGGTGTTTGTGTGGTTGCGACAGGCATCGGATGTACAAGCAGCCAGCGATGCCAGCATTGTACGTATTAACTCCCGAGCCGTGGGTATTTCGGTGCATGCGGCCTGAGACAATGGGTGTCACATTTCCAAACGCCGCATTTTTCATTTGTTTTTCATGTTGATACCCCCAGAATGCCTGCCTTCAATTCGATCACAAGGAGTGTATGAGTGAGAGTTGCCAGATTTGTTGCCCTTTCGTTTGTCTTTGTTTCTTTTCTTCCCTTATTAACCACCCAGGCCAATGCCCTTCCAAACAGTTTTGCCGACCTTGCGGCCGCACAGGCTGAAGCCGTGGTAAATATCAGTACGACCAAAGTCGTTCAGGGCAGGCGGGGCCTGCCTCCCGGATTCGGATTTCCGCAAGGGTCGCCGTTCGACCAGTTCTTCCATGATTTTTTTCGCAATATGCCACCCCAGGAACAGCATGCTCTGGGTACCGGTTTTATTATTTCTCAAGATGGTTACATTGTGACCAACAATCATGTCGTGGATGGTGCGGATGAAATCATCGTAAAAATGAAGAATGGTAAGGAATACCCCGCCAAACTCATTGGTACGGACAAAAAAGTTGATGTGGCTTTGCTCAAGGTGAAAGCCAGGGGACTGCAAACCGTCAAACTTGGTGATTCTGAAACCTTGCGCGTGGGCGACTGGGTCATGGCTATCGGCAATCCGTTCGGTCTGTCACAGACGGTGACTGCCGGTATCGTATCGGCCAAAGGGCGCGTGATTGGCGCCGGGCCTTACGACCACTTCATTCAGACCGATGCGGCCATCAATCCGGGCAATTCCGGTGGCCCGCTATTTAATTTGAAGGGCGAGGTGGTTGGTATCAATACCGCCATCTATTCGCGCAGTGGTGGCAATCTTGGCATTGGTTTCGCCATTCCTATCAATATGGCTGAACCAGTCATTGATGAATTGCGCAGAACAGGACATGTCACGCGAGCGCGTCTTGGGGTCTATATCGCGGAAGTGGATAAGGCGACCATGCAGGCGCTGGGTTTGAAGAATAAACATGGCGCCCTGGTGCGCCAGGTGGAGAATGGTTCTGCGGCGGACAAGGCGGGCATCAAGCCGGGGGATGTGATTGTCAGTGTCGATGGCGAAACAATTAAAACCATGCATGATTTGCCGATCCGTATTTCACGGCACAAGCCGGGAGAGAAGGTACGTGTTGGCCTGATCCGTTCCGGCAAACCGGTGACGATTACCGTGAAGGTCGAAGAGATGCTTGAAACGGCAACCAAGCAGGGCAAGGCCGGGAAGCAGCAGGCAAGCTTGGGGCTGTTGTTACGTAATCTTGATGCTGATCTGGCTGAACAGCTTCAGACCCGGGTGAAGAAGGGCGTGGTGGTGCAGCAGGTACAACCGGGTTCGGCAGCGGCGCGTGCAGGTGTTGAGCGTGGTGATGTGATTTTTCAGGTGAACCACCGTCCGGTTGGTAATCTTGATCAATTTAACCGCATGGCAAAGAATTTTAAGGCGGGTGATGTATTGCAGCTGCTCCTGGACAGGCATGGAAATACACTGTTTGTTATCGTACGTCTGCCCAAAAAACCTCACGATTGATGGCGGCGCCTCATATACAAATCATGAGCCGTCGCGAGTGTGGTTTGTGTGACTCCGCCAAAGCGGTGATCAGGCAGGCTGCTGATCAGGGGTTGTGCACCTGGGAAAGTATGGATGTGGATAGAGACAAGGCCTTGCTGGTTCGTTACGGCATGGATGTGCCGGTGGTGCTGGTAAACGGCGAGGAGAGGTTCCGGCACCGGATCGATGCCGATGCCCTGAACACTGTTCTGGAGGCGTGTGAATGCTGAAACGCTGGTTGGCGGTAGGAGGTATGCTGGCCGTCGTTATGGGGGTGGTCTGGTACGCGCTCCCTGCCGCATCTGTTCCGGTCAAGGAGGGCTCAATTGCTCCCGATTTTTCTCTTAAGGATTTGAATGGCGTGGTTCAGCACATGCCCAAGGGCAAGGTGGTGCTGCTGAATTTCTGGGCGACATGGTGTCCGCCGTGTCGCCGGGAAATGCCTTCCATGGCGGCTTTGCACCAGAAGCTTAAGGATCATGGTCTGAAGATTGTGGCGATATCCGTGGATAAAAATCTTGATGATCTTACCGGATTTGTACGCGAATACAGTATTCCATTTGAAGTGTTGCATGATGGTACTGGAGATATTGCGCATCGCTACGGCGTGTTCCGTTATCCTGAATCCTTTCTTATTGATCGTGTCGGCAAGGTTCGTTATCACCTGATTGGTGCGGTGGAGTGGACTGACCCGCAGGTGTATCAGAGCATTCAGGCCATGCTGATCGAGAAGCTGCCGGGGTGACTGAAGGGCTCGAGTCGCGTATCGAGGCGCTGCGCGCCGAGATTAAGGAACATAATTACCGTTATTACATTCTGGATGAACCTGTTGTTTCGGATGCTGAATATGATCGGCTTTTGTACGAACTGAAACGTCTGGAGGAAAAGCTTGGCGAACCGGTTCCTGCTGATTCGCCGACGCAAACAGTGGGAGCTCCCATCAGTACGGTCTTTACGGCGCGTGAGCATGGTATACCACTGCTCTCGCTGGCGGATGTTTTTGACAGTTCGGAGGTCCGGGATTATGACCGCCGTATCCATCAACTGCTGGAGAATAAACCCTGTACGTATATCGCTGAACCTAAAATTGACGGTCTTGCTATTAATTTACGATATGTGCAGGGACATCTGGATGTTGCGGCGACCCGCGGCGATGGCCGTGTTGGCGAGGATGTGACCGGCAATGTGCGTACCATTGCGGATATTCCGTGGCGTTTGAAGGGAGATTTCCCGCCACTTCTTGAAGTGCGCGGTGAAGTCTATATACCCAAACGGGCTTTTTCCGAACTGAATGCTTCACAGCAACAAAACGGGGGAAAGGTATTTGCTAACCCGCGCAATGCCGCCGCCGGGTCGTTACGCCAAATCGATGCCAGAGTAACCGCAAAACGGCCATTACATTTTTTTGCTTATGGCGTGGGCCTGGGCGGAGAACATCTGGCACAAACCCAGTACCAGTTGCTGGAGTGGCTTAAGCGTGCCGGATTCCCGGTTCAGGATGTGGCGGTGCTGGAGGATGCCGATGCGTTGCTCGATCACTACCACCACATGCTGGAAATCAGGCCGCATCTGGATTACGAGATTGATGGCGTGGTCTATAAAGT
>CAZEMN010000156.1:0-3745 GCA_964513335.1 uncultured Zetaproteobacteria bacterium
ATCCGCGCCACGGTCCGGGCATCATTTCCGTACTCATTACAGCGGCAGCGATGCCTGTCGGGATGGCAATAATCAGTGCAACAGTTGCCGCCCAGAAGCTGCCGATAACAGCAGGGGCCATGCCGAACAAGCGTTCATAGGGGTACCATTCACCTGAAAACAGCATGCCGACACCATATTGCCGCCAGTACGGCCATGACTGACTGACCAGAAATCCTAGCATCAGCATGGCTACTACCAGAGTGATGAATACGGATGTGCGCATCCAGAATTTTAACATGAAGAAAAGCCGTTAGACGCAGGTGGGCACAGGCCAACGCAGAATAAGAAGAAAGGCAATAATCTGTGTGAATCAGTGTTCATCAGCGTCTTGATTTTTAATGAACCGGCAGGTAGCCGGATTGTTTCACGATATTCTGTCCCTGCGAAGAAAGGAGAAAGTCCACGAAAGCACGGGCCTCGGAGGGGCCATTTTTTGGCAACATCACGTGCAGGCTGCGGCTGATAGGATAGCTGCCATCGCGTATATGCTGAATATCGGGCAGCACGGCATGGTTACTTTTACCGACAGCCACGCCACGCACGGCATCATTCAGCCATGCATTGGAGAGCATGCCGATGGCGCTGTTGCTGTGGGCAACCAGAGACTGTTCCTCATTGTTGGAACCGGAGATGACCGATGCGCCGGGTGCGCGGGCGTGCTCATCACCCAGCACCGCCTTGGCGAATACATGGCGCGTACCCCGGCTGGATTCTTTATCGATGACAAAGATGTGGGCATCCGGTCCGCCTACTTCCTTCCAGTTCTTTATTTTTCCGCGATAAATACCAGCGATCTGTTTTAACGACAATTGATGTACGCCGCCGGCATAGACCGCTTTGGAAACGACCACAGCGACGGCATCCCTGGCGATGGTGAACACGTCCACGCGGTCAGCCAATTTCGCGGCTTCTTCGGCATCAATTTCGCGTGAGGCCATGCCGATGTTCGCCGTTCCCTGAATCATGGAGGCGATGCCGACGCCGGAGCCGCCACCGGATACGGTGATGGTCACATTCGGATGTTGCTGGTGATAGATATTGGCTGCGGTGGAGACCACGGGCAGCACGGTGGTGGAGCCTGCGGCATGTAGCGTTACAGCATGGGACACGCCCGACGCACCAAGCCAGATGCCCAGAATAAAGAACGGGATTATTTTGCGTATATGATAAAGATTATTTCCCATGATACTTTGTCCCTATGTGTAAATTGTAACACATCCATCCATCTGTGTTATGTATTGCACGTTGTCGTCACTGATATGTAGATATTACATGTGTCAGCAGGCGTCTGTGGTTGCCAGATAAATGCCACCCCGGAGTTGGCCTGCCAGGTCGTGAATTCTGCTTTCCAGACGCATGGAGGTAGGGGACGAGGGCAAGCCGCATGTGCCTGTTTCCACGATGAGGCACCCGTCGGGCGCAAGCCATGCCGAAGATTCTTCGATGAGATGTTCCAGATATGTCAAGCCGTTTGATTCGTCGGTTAGCGCATGCCGGGGTTCAAAACTCAGTTCTGCTTCCAATGCATGTATTTCATCCTGTCCAACATACGGTGGATTGGAAATAATGGCATCAAAAGGGCCGCCTTGTTTCTGTAGGGATGTAAACATATCGCCCTGACGAAATTCGATACGCGATGTGACGCCATGCCGTTTGGCATTTTGCTGCGCAATATGCAGGGCTTCATACGAGATATCAGTTGCCATCACCGTTGCTTGTGGATATTCGCAGGCGAGCGTGACCGCAATGCAACCGCTACCAGTGCCGATATCGCAGAAACAACAGGGTGCATCCATATCCGGAAACTGTTTCAACACCGCTTCGATCAGGTGTTCGGTTTCCGGCCTGGGGATCAATACGTCCGGCGTGACTGTAAATGGACGCGACCAGAATTCCTTTTTTCCAATGATGTAGGCCAGAGGTTCGCGTTGGCGCCGACGTTCTACCAGAGATGCATACGTTTTTTGAACGGCTGATGGCACATCGTCATTCGCATGGGCGACAAGCCAGGTGCGATCGCACTCAAGGGTTTTTGCTAGTAACAATTCCGCATCCAGACGGGGAGCGCGACATCCGGCCTGCTGCAATGTAAGCGATGCGAAACGAAGAAGTTCCCGGACGATCATACTCCGTGGGCAGTGAGCAATTCCGCCTGATGGTGGGAGATCAGTGCGTCCACCAGTTCACCCATTTCGCCACCAAGAATCTGATCCAGTTTGTACAGGGTGAGATTGATGCGATGATCGGTAATGCGGCCCTGCGGGAAATTGTAGGTACGGATGCGTTCCGAGCGGTCACCGCTGCCGACCATGCCGCGTCGTACTTCGGCGCGTTCGTCGTGCGCTTCCTGTTGGGCGGCATCGAACAGGCGCGCCTGCAATACCTTCATGGCCTTGGCTTTATTCTTGTGCTGGCTTTTTTCATCCTGACAGATGACTACCAGTCCGCTCGGAATATGTGTGATACGAATCGCCGAATCGGTGGTGTTGACACACTGGCCGCCGGGACCGGAAGCGCGGAATACATCAATGCGCAGGTCATCGTTGTTGATCTGCACATCCACTTCATCGGCTTCCGGTAGCACGGCCACGGTACAGGCACTGGTGTGAATACGTCCGCTGGTTTCGGTTTCGGGGACGCGCTGCACCCGGTGTACGCCGGATTCGAACTTAAATTGCGAAAAGGCCCCCTGGCCGGTGATTTGCGCCACGACTTCCTTGTAACCGCCGATTCCTGTCGCATTGGAGGACAGTATTTCTACTTTGTAGCCTTTATTTTCGGCAAAGCGGCAGTACATGCGAAACAGGTCGGCTGCGAACAATGCTGCTTCGTCGCCCCCCGTTCCGGCGCGCACTTCAAGGATGACATTGCGGCTATCGTTCGGGTCTTTTGGCAGCAGCAGAATCTTCAGCTTCTCCTGAAGCGATTCGGCCTCGGATTTCAGTTCATCCAGCTCCGTTTCGGCCATGGCCCGCAGTTCAGCATCACAATCGGGCTCGGCCAGCAGATCTTCGCTCTCTTTAACCTGCTGTTCCACCATCTTAATTCGGGTGACAACCTCGGCGATGGGCTCGATTTCGGCATATTCACGGGAAATCCGGGTGTATTCCTTGGGGTTGCCGGTGAGTTCCGGGTTGGACAGTTGTACGGTCAGTTCTTCCTTACGGTTGAGAATCTCATCGAGTCTTTTGTTCATTGGACTCCTGTGCCCGTTTGGACATTTCATTGTCCAGATCGAACAGCGTGCGCGCCGCTCCCATAAACAGATCGCCCTCGATATCCTCGGGCAGGGTTTTCAAAGCCTTGAGGGTGGGATGCATGAACCGTTTCATCAGGGCGCGGCTGAATCGCTCCACTGCTTCCCGCTGATCTGTATCCAATCCGTTCAGGTAGCGCGCTTTTTCCAACTCATCGCGGCGAAGCATATCCATCTTTTCCTGAACCCGGCGAATGAGTGGTACCGATTCCAACGATTTCAGCCATGAAAGAAAATTCTCCGCATCTTCTTCCAGCAGGATGCGCGCTGCTTCCGCCTCTTTCTCACGGTTTTCCCGATGCCCCTGCACGACCTGTTGCAAATCATCAATGTCATAGAGATAGATACCATTTAATTCGCCCACGCGCGGGTCGATATCGCGGGGGACGGCAATATCGACGAGGAACATCGGTTGCTGGCCACGTTTTTCCATGGCTTGCTGCATGG
>CAZEMN010000157.1:0-1983 GCA_964513335.1 uncultured Zetaproteobacteria bacterium
GATTTGATCTTGGCTTTAAGCGATAGCGCCTTTTCCTTATAGGTGCAAAGCCTGAGCAGGATGGTGTCCAGAATGCCACCCTGTTCACCTGCCTCGATCAGGGAACAGGTCAGGCGATCAAAGTTCTTGGGAAACTGGCGCATGGTTTCTCCCAGGGGAGTGCCGCTTTCCAGCCCAATACGTACATCTTTCAATAATTTCCCCATAGTCTTTTTTTCCGTACCACGCTCGGCCAGTTCAAAGCACTGAACCAGAGGAAGGCCCGCATTGATCATGGTGGATAACTGGCGGAAAAACACCGTGATGTCCTTTTCCGTCACCTTTTCGGGAAAAATAACAATTTCAGTCGGCTTTTTCTTGACCTTGACATCAACCATCCCCTGACGGCGCAGGGTCGCTATCGCAACATCACGATTCGCCACCTCCATTTCACCGGAGCGTTCCTGACCCGACCGCGTTTTCCCTTGCCAACGATAAATTGCCATTAGTGTCCTCCCCTATAGAAAAGCATGCTATCAGCAGGTTCTGGCGGGATGTGCGGCAAGACACGCGAGTGCGGGACTGGCCATAGCCAATTCAAACGAGCACAACTCAGCCGAACGCCCGACAGCGCTTGCCCGAAGGGAGCCATCCCAAGGAACCAATGCAGCGCAAGGTGAATCGAGCTTGCAAGAGAGAAGGTGCCCTGGGGTATTGCATCCCTTGCCAATGACACGCCATTGGCTTTGGGCCGCGCCTTGCCCTGATTTCTTGGGGTGGCTCTGATGGTATGCCTTTCTATAGAGGAGAACACTAATCCGTCACCGTTACCCTTAAGCATTCCTTGAGAGAAACAACCCCCTCTTTCACCTTGGAGAGCGCCGCCATGCGCAGCGTTTTTACTCCCTTACTGACTGCAATTTCGTTAATTTTGTCCGCATTTTCTCCTGCATATACCGCATCCCGAATTTCCTGGAAGATCGGCATCACCTGATATATGCCCACGCGACCCTTGTAACCCGTGCCATTACATACGGGACACCCTTTCCCCTGTTTTGGATGGAAATCGCCAACTTCACTTTCAGGAACACCCGCATCGATCAGTGCTTCCGGTGGAACTTCAATATGCTCCGCACATTCCGCACACGTGCGCCGGGCTAAACGTTGCGCCGAAACAAGATTAACTGCGGACCCCACAAGAAAATTTTCCATACCCATATTCACCAAGCGGTTCATGGTGGATGGTGCATCATTGGTATGCAGGGTTGCCAGCACCAGATGGCCGGTCAGCGCCGCCTTGATGCCAATAGCAGCGGTTTCATGATCACGGATCTCACCGATCAGGATGATATCCGGATCCTGGCGCAGAAAGGACCGCAAGGCACGGGGGAAATCAAGACCAATCTCCGGATGCACGTTCACCTGATTGATCCCCATGAAGTTAAATTCCACCGGATCTTCGGCCGTGGAGATATTTACACCCGGCTGGTTCAACTCCGCTACAGCCGAATAAAGGCTCACCGTCTTACCCGATCCCGTAGGCCCTGTCACCAGTATCATACCATAGGGTTGATGAATCATCTCCTTGAACCAGCGCAGCGATTCCTCTTCATAGCCCAGCTTGCTCATATCCAGTTGCAGGCTGGAAGGATCAAGCAGACGCATCACGACTTTCTCTCCGAACAGGGTCGGCAGCACGGACACACGAAAATCCACCGTCTTTGCCCTGGATAAACGCAGCTTGATACGGCCATCCTGTGGCAAACGCCGCTCTGAAATATCCAGCCTCGCCAGAATCTTGATACGGGATACAAGCGCATCGCGCAACTTCATAGGCGGTCGCATGATCTCATGCAACACGCCATCAATTCGGTAACGCACCCGCAGCACTTTTTCGTAAGGCTCAAGGTGAATATCCGATGCACCGCGTTTGATCGCATCAAGTAAAATAAGATTCACCAGCTTGACGACTGGCGCAGCCTCCGTTTCCGTCGCCAGCGTATG
>CAZEMN010000157.1:2083-3729 GCA_964513335.1 uncultured Zetaproteobacteria bacterium
TAAGATTCACCAGCTTGACGACTGGCGCAGCCTCCGTTTCCGTCGCCAGCGTATGCTCGTCCAGCTCATCCTCGCTGGTATCCACAATCTCCATATCATTGGCGCCCATATCGGACATTAAATCGTCCAGATGCTCTTCAGCAGCGCCTACCTCATCCAGTTGTTGTAGCAACTGACGTTCGGGGGCAATCACCACCTCGACCTGACAGCCACTAATGAATGCCATCTCGTCCAGGGCATTGATATCATAAGGATCGGCCACAGCCAGCGTAAGCACATTGCCCGACCGTTTAATCGGCATAGCCATGTTTTTACGCATGATATCCATGGAAATTTTGGTAATGTCCGATTCCACCTTGATCTTTTCCAGATCGACAATGGGACGGCCAAAACTCTTGGCGATAAATCTGGTGATTTCTTCTTCAGCAAACAGATTCTGCTTGACCAGCTGCGATACCAGCGTGTCGCCATTGAGATTCATCTCACGAATAATATTATCCAGTTGTTCACGGGTGATTCGTTTCTGACGCAGCAGAATATCGCCCAGCCGTGTAGACTTCATACTCCATTCCCCCATCCTGGAAGTGCAGTGGATTCTCTCCCAAGCCTTACTTCCAACCAGCGCAGGACCGATGTGCGCGCAGGTTCGATTTGATGCCAATAATAGAAGGATGCCACGCCTTGTGCCAGTAACATAGGTAGTCCATCAACCGCTTTATGCCCAAATTGTTCCGCCGCGCATACAAATGCAGTATTGCCATCCTGTGCATAAACAGCATCCAGCGCCACACCGTTCCCCGGTAGTTGAAACGGGAAATGTTCCACCTTGCCCTTCAAACCAATACTGGTCGTATTCACCATCAGTACCGTCTTTTCACATGCTGCACCAACATCCTGCTGATTCCAGGCCACTGCTTCAACAGCCAATTCTGGCCAGGTTTCACTGGCGTACCCAATGAAGGTATGAAGCCGATCCTGCCCTCGATTACAAACACTGACTTTCGCAACCTTTTCCTGCGCCAGAGCATACAACACCGCCCGCGCGGTACCGCCCGCGCCAAACAGAAGCACCTCAGTCCCGCTGACATCAATCTCCATGCCGCGCAACACATCCCGGAAACCTTGCCAATCAGTATTGGTCCCCTGCCATCCGACAGCATGGCGTCTGACCGTATTCACCGCGCCAATACATTTCGCGGCTGCATCAGCCCCAACCATAGGCAACACTACCTCCTTATGGGGCACGGTCACATTGAACCCCTCAACGCCTGCGGCCCACAAGCCCTCTAATGCTCTAGCCACATCGCCCCTCCCGGTACGGAACGGCACATACACGGCATCCATCCCGCACTGCTCCAGAAATCGGTTCTGGAATAATGGTGACAACGAATGCGAGACCGGATCGCCAATGATTCCAAACACCTTTGTTTTCCCGCTTATGTTCACTTCTGGACTAGCGTAGGGCCTGATATCACAGGTGTAAAGTATCAGACAACAGTATTTGCATCATTCAACCGTAACGGATTTAGCCAGATTACGCGGCTGATCGACATCCGTGCCTTTTGCGCAGGCCACATGGTAAGCCAGAAGCTGCAGGGGAATCGCGGCATATAGCGGTGTTGTAAAATAGTCCCCTTCCGGCAGGC
>CAZEMN010000158.1:0-1731 GCA_964513335.1 uncultured Zetaproteobacteria bacterium
CAACGGTAGGCAGATGCCGGCCACGCTTCATATTTTCCTGATACAGGCGGATGGCCTCTTCCCGATGGCCAATGCGCATGAGCAGTACAGCAAGGTCGTAGCGCGCTTCCAAATTTCTGGGGCGAAGTTTTAGCTCCAGTTCCAGTGATCGCCGTGCTTCGGTTTCATAGCCGGATTCGAGAAGACGTTGCGCTGCCTCGAAGTATGTTTCAGCCCAACCTGCCGCTGGAATCAGACACAGGGAGACGAGGAAAATCGCTTTGGATGCATTATTCATGAATCGCCGTGATGGTTGCGGACAAAGGAGCGAGCAAGAGTGCAGCGACATTTATGAATAATGCAGACTACCGCCGTGCGGGAGCAAGGCCCATCTGACCAGTGGAAAGCATCATTTCTTCCATTTTTATCTGCCTGGCACGGGGAGAAGGCGGCACTTCCTTCTGTTTGTTCATCAGTTTCCACGGATTGCGGCGCAGATCATCGGACAATGCCTCCATATTTTCGGCCGTCTTGCGGAATTCAAAGATCATACGGTAAATATTTTCACGGTTGCCCACAAGAAGGCTATCAAGATCATGGAAGGATTTTTTCCCTTCACTGAAGAATCCCTCGCTCGCTTTCACAGCTTTGGGCAGGCGTTTGAAAGCGTGCCGCACGTCGGTCAGCGTGCCTGGCAATTGTTTCTTCATGGAATTACTGACATCACTCAAGTTACTGAGGGTCTTGTGAAGATTACCGCGATTTTCATCCAGTATAACGGCGAGCGTATTAACGGCGCGTTTGCCAACTATGGTGAGTTGGTGAATATTATCGGCAATGGAGCCGGCTCTGGTAATCAGCACATCCAGGTCACCGCTTGGCACTGTAGGGATTCGTTTTCCCGGAGGCAGTGGTTTCGTGTCCTTCGGGTCGGCATTCAGGGCAATAAACTTTTCACCCATAAGCCCGCCGCCAGCAAGTGATGCACGCGTGGAGGCGGGAAGCGTGATGCCCGGGTTCAGGTGCATGCGCACAAGAGCGCGGTTGTCTTCCAGCGTAATTGATGCCACGCTGCCGACCCGGACGCCCGCCAGGCGTACCGGCGTCTGCTCTTCCAGACCGCTCACGTCGTTAAACATGGCCTCCACGATTGCTCCGTCATTGCCGAACATGTGAATCCGGCCAATCTTGGCGCTTAACAGGCCCAGCACCAGCACGCCAATCAGGACAAAAGCCCCCAGTCTGGCTTGTGCATTCATGACATCACACTCTTATGCATCATCCCTCCAGCACATGAATTGGCCCATCGGCCCTGCCTTCGACAAACTGTCGAACTGCGGGATCCTGACACGAGTCTAGCTCATTTGGCGATAAAATCCGATGAATCTTACCATCCATCAGCATGGCAATACGGTCGCCAAAGCGCCGGGCCAATGTCATGTTGTGTGCAATGGTAAACGAGGTGACCTGGAATTCCTTATGTAGCCGCAGCATAAGCTGGGTGATGGCATCGGACATAATGGGGTCCAGGCCTGCCAGCGGTTCATCGTAAAACACCATTTCCGGTTTGTGGCAGATGGCGCGTGCAAACCCGGCACGCTTGGTCATGCCGCCGGAAAGTTCGGCTGGCATGACATCCTCCGTGCCTGGAAGCCCGACCATCTCCAGCACATGACTGGCCCGCTTTCTCGCTTCTTTTTTGCTTGTGCCTTGCCGCAGCAGGGCAAACGCGACATTTTCCCATACGGGCAA
>CAZEMN010000158.1:1831-3722 GCA_964513335.1 uncultured Zetaproteobacteria bacterium
TCATCGGAACATCCATGCCGTGATGATGTAGTCAAAAACCAGGATGCTCATGGCGCTGACGACCACGGCTCTGGTAGTTGCGCGCCCCACGCCCTGCGCACCGCCACTGCAATTAAATCCTTCTGAACAGCTTACAATACCGATAATACCGCCAAAAGCCGCTGCTTTGATGAGTCCCGAATACAGATCGCTCAATTCAAGAAACATGGTTGAACTTTCGATATACACGGCAGGTGTCTGGTCAAGGAAGGACACGCTGATGATATATCCGCCAAACATGCCAATGGCGTCCGCCAGCGCCACCAGCAAAGGCATCATGAGCACCGCCGCAAAAAGGCGGGGCATGATGAGGTAACGGAAGGGATCCGTGGAAAGCGTCCACAAGGCGTCAATCTGTTCGGTAACACGCATCGTGCCCAGTTCGGCGGCAAACGAAGCGCCAACCCGGCCAGCGACCATCAGGCCCACCAGCACAGGCCCCAGTTCCCGCAGCATGGACAGGGATACGACCGTCGCCACCATGCTTTCCGCACCAAAACGATGGAACCCGATATAGGATTGCAGGGCCAGCACCATGCCGGTAAACAGGGCGGTCAACAATACGACCGGCAATGACTGTACGCCGACTTCCTCGGCCTGCCGCAGAATCAGTCCCGGATACCACGGCGGGGAGGCCATGCTGCGAACGACCTTTAACAGAGTACTGGCATACGCGCCGGAGTGCATGAATGCAGCCTCCAGCAAACCACCAATATCCTGAAGAAATTTCACATTACAGCCTTACGCATGACACGTTCTCCCACGCCGGTAAACAGCTCATATGCAATCGTCCCAGCCTGCCGTGCCACATCCACGGCCGGTATGGCCTCTCCCCAGAATTCCACTGTATCATTGGTGGCAAGGGAGACATAACTGGCATCCAGCAGGCAGTAATCCATGCATACACGGCCTACGACAGGGAGTATAGCATCTTTATCCTGCGTGTTCGTGGGTATGGCCATGCCACGATTGGAGAGGCTGCGTGGCAGACCATCCGCATAGCCTAGTGCTGCAACGGCAACACGCATATCCTTCGGTGCGGTATAGTCCGCACCATACGAAATACTTTCCCCTTTGCGCACGGTGCGCATTTGCATAATCCGGCTGGTCAACTGCATAACGGGTTGTAGGCCGAGCGGATGGTTTCTTACCGGTTCCGCGCCATACAGCGCAATGCCGGGGCGCACGGTATTCATGGCATATTCAGGCATTGTTACCAGTCCGGCGCTGTTTAACAGGGAAGCCGGTACGGGTTCGGGCAGGGCCGTCAGATATTGCTGAAAAGTTTTGGCTTGTTGATGGTTGAGTGGGTGATCCGGTTCATCGGCGCAGGCCAGATGGCTCATGATGCCCGCAATATCGATGCCTTGCTCCCGGCATGCTATGAACAGGCGCGCCGCATCCTCGCAGCCCAGCCTTTTCATGCCCGTATCCACCTTCAGCCAGACACGGCCCGGGAAGGATGCGTTTTTGAGCGCATTAATCTGCCATATTTCGGTTACCACGGGGGTGAGGCCGGATTCCGAACACATGCCGGCGTCTTCCGCATCGAAGATGCCGGAAAGAATGATGATATCGGGCCTGTTCCCAAGGATGCGCCGCAGTTGCAAGCCTTCTTTCGCATCCGTAACCGCAAAGTATGCGCAGCCTTCATCCAGCAGGGTTGGCGCGATGATATCAAGTCCGTGACCATAGGCATTGGCCTTGACGACGGCCATGACTGCCGCATTCCCCGCTTTTTCTTTCAGTACACGGTAATTATGGCGCAGATGATCAAGATGGATGTTGGCAATGGCGGGACGGCTCATTCCCCCAGTGTCGCTTACGGTTGGCTAATCGTCAAAACCCGCGC
>CAZEMN010000159.1:0-3722 GCA_964513335.1 uncultured Zetaproteobacteria bacterium
GACCACTACGAAAACTTCCCCACCGCTTCCCTGTTCATTCGCCATGACCTTCGCCCGGCCATAGCTGCCATCTATGCCTTTGCCAGAGCCGCAGATGATATGGCCGATGAAGGAGACGATGATGCCGGCAAACGCTTGAAACAACTGGATGCATGGGAAGTGCTGCTGGAGCGTTGTGAACACGAAAATGTCAATCATCCGGTCTTTATGGCGTTGGGAGATGCTATCCGGAAATACAAGCTGCCCGTATCCTCCCTGCATGACCTGCTTACCGCGTTCCGTATGGATGTAAGCATTCATGCCTATGCCTCGGTCGATGAATTGCTATTCTACTGTCGCCATTCCGCCAATCCGGTGGGACGGCTGGTTCTGGCGCTGCATGGCATCTCGCATCCAGCCGCGCTGGGTGCATCAGACGCCATTTGTACGGCCTTGCAACTGACTAATTTCTGGCAGGATTTTAGCTGTGACATACCGAATGGCCGCTGTTATCTACCGGAAGAATGGCTCGAATCAGCAGACATAAACAGTACGGACCTGTTGAAAAAAGATGTTTCAGGCCAGATTCGCCCGGCGCTTTCGCAGGCTATCGAATATACGGACGCATTGTTCACAAAGGGGCGCGAACTGCTCCCCTTCCTTCCGTTCAGATTAAAGCTCCAAATCGCGGCAACCCTGCGCGGAGGCCGGAAGATTCTACGGGAAGTGCAGCGTTCGCATGATCCGCTGCATCGGCGTCCCTCCCTGCACAAGGGTACATGGCTGTTACTTGCGCCGCTTGTGCTGGCCGATGCGCTTTCACCGCCTTACCGCCAGCCTCGTTGAGTAACAAATTCATGGGACAGGAAGCGCGCCAATATTGTGAGGACAAAACAAGAGGTTCCGGCTCCTCCTTCTTTTATGCTTTCCTTTTTCTTCCCGAAGATCAACGCCGAGCCATGATGGCGCTGTATGCGTTCTGTCGCGAGGTGGACGACATTGCCGATGAAGTCAGCGAACAGGATGTCGCCATGCAAAAATTACAGTTCTGGAATGAGGAACTTGATCGCACCTTTGCGGACAAACCCCGTCACCCCGTTGGCAAGGAGCTGAATTGGGCACGGCAACATTTTCACCTGACGGAAGAACTGTTTCTGGAGATACTTGATGGCATGCGCATGGACGTGGCCCATCAACCCATGCTCAAACCGGCTGATCTGACGTTATATTGTTATCGGGTGGCCGGTGTAGTCGGACTGCTAACGATAGAAATTTTCGGCCATCAATCGCGTCAGGCCTCTGATTTCGCCACCACGCTCGGGGAAGCACTTCAATTCACCAATATTCTTCGGGATCTGAAAGAGGATGCTGAGCGTGGACGTATTTATATCCCGCAGCAGGAGTTAATTCGTTTCGGTGTGACGGATCAGGATTTTATGGACGGGAATATGACGACAGGCATGCATGAACTGATCGCTCATTATATAGATAAGACAAGTACACTGTATACCAGAGCGCTTCTCCTCCTGCCGAATGAGGATCGTGAAGCGCTCCGCCCATCCCTGCTCATGGGTGCGATTTATTATACTCATTTCAAACGTATCCGGAAGAATCCGCATGCTTTATGGAAACATCCACCCAAGCTGCTTCCTGTTCACAAGATATGGATTGCCTGGCGAATGTGGCGCTATGAAAAAAGGGCGGCCAAACGAGCATTACCTCTTACATTCGATGTCTGACCGGCAACGCATCGCCATCATCGGCGGTGGACTCTGCGGTTTGACATGCGCCATTCGTCTGGCGGAACATGATGTTGACATTGATCTGTTTGAAGCCGCGCCTGCACCCGGAGGGCGCACCCGCTCCTTTTTTGATGCACGCGTCAATCAATGGGTGGATAATGGCCCGCATCTGCTTGTGGGCGCATACCATCACACCGAACGGCTGCTAAAGGAGGCAGGCGCGGACCAGTATATTCACTGGCAACCATCCCTCGAATTGCCGTTGTGGGACGCCGGGCGCGGGCATTTTCAGCTTGCCCCATCTCCTCACCTTCCCCTTACCCTTGCCATGCCATGGGCCTGCCTTCACCTGCCGGGACATCATATGGACAGCGCAACCGCCCTGCTCCGCCTGGCCATGGCCAACCGCAAACCTATTGATACACAAACTACGGTACATGACTGGCTCCAGCAGATTGATGTTCCGCAGGCACTCATCCGCGACCTGCTTGAACCGCTATGTCTCGGCGCCATGAACGAAACAATACAAAGCGCCAATGCGAGGAGCTTCTCTCTGGTATTGCGCGAAGCCTTTGACAGCCATGCCTGTGCTCGTTTGGGCTGGTTTACGCAACCTTTAAGCAAAGCGCTGGTAGAACCGCTGGTGTGCCTGGCAAAATCGGCAGGCGTCCGTATCCATACCGCCACCCTGATCAGAAAATTGAATGAACATGATCATAAGGTTCATATTGAAACAGGTAGTGCATGCAAGAAATTTGATGCCGTTATCATTGCCCTGCCTGCCCGCGCCCGAAATCGCTTATTGAATATGCATGTGGAAATTGAAACGCGCGGCATCACCAATATTCATCTCTGGCTTGCGGACGCGGAGGCATTGCCCAAACCCATTGTCGGCGGTATTGGAACAACCGGCCAATGGTTCTTCGACGTAAGCCAACAAATGCCGGAGCAGGCTGAATCACCATACCGCCATATATGCGCCGTGATCAGCGCCGATCAACGTGATGCACCCCGGCAGCAACGCATCGCCGAAGTGTGCCTGGAGTTACAGGAAATCATGGGGAGGAAAAGTCCGCTTAAACCTGAGCATGTTCGCATGGTGCGGGAATTTCATGCCACGACACAGGTCCGGACCAGGGCAACGGAAGCGCATATGCCTGAACGCATCATCGATGCCTCGGAAGCACCATTACCCGGAGAATTCCCAGCCACCATTGAAGCCGCTGTCATCCGTGGTGAACAGGCCGTAAAACACTGCCAGTATCTCCTCAATACCTGATATTATTCACTTTTTCACCATCCGCTATGATGCATTAGGGCATTTCCGTAGATAAGCTGAACTTATCTTTTACATAGGCGTGTAACTACTTATTTCTAACCACCTATTTGTATCGCCTATTTTTTGGGCATGTGACAGCAGTATGTCATCTTTGACTAAAATACAAGAAATAGAATGAATTCATCCACAAAGTTATCCACAGAGTCTGTGGATGAACTTGCTAAGTGCTTTTACCAGCGTGACTTAGCACTCGGACTCTTGCGGACAAGCGTACATCGTTTATATTCCTGACCTGTGATTGCATCCAAATTTCGCCGGTATTCCATCTTTGATAACATCATCGGAGAGATGGATCACGTCCTCAACAACATCTTCTGCGAACAACCTTCCAGCAGAGACTACCCGGCCGAAAAAAGCAAAGACGTTCCCACTCTCTCCACGCAGGAGAAAGAACAGGCTGCCGGGTTGATGCGAGTCAATCATGCCGGCGAGGTTTCCGCCCAGGCGCTGTATCAGGGGCAAAGCCTGACCGCCCGTGATCCAATGCTACGTGATAAACTCAAATCCGCATCAATTGAGGAAAGTGATCATCTGAACTGGTGCCGGCGCAGGTTGGATGAACTGGGAGAGAAGCCTTCCAGACTCGATCCACTCTGGTACATAGGATCGTTTGTGCTTGGCGTAACGGCGGGCATTGCCGGTGACCGCTGGAATCTCGGCTT
>CAZEMN010000160.1:0-3640 GCA_964513335.1 uncultured Zetaproteobacteria bacterium
ATAGTGCATATAAAAACAGTCTGAAGGTTGGGATGTATAAATTACTGGATGATGGGCGTTTTGGTGAAGCTAAAGATGCGTATATGGCCGGAAATTTTGGCAAGGCGCTGGAAATATTCTCACAACTTGCTCAGGAAGGAGATAGTCACGCCCAGTTTAAGTTGGGCGTAATGTACTTTTATGGCCGTGGAGCACAACAGAACCTCCGAGAGGCCGCCAGATGGAATCAAAAGGCAGCTGAGCAAGGCTATGCCGCAGCCCAGTATAATATGGGTGTTATGTATGAGCATGGATATGGGGTGGAATATGATGCTTGCAAAGCTTTCAGGTGGTATCAACAGTCAGCCGAACGAGGCCTGGCAGATGCCCAGTTCAAGCTTGGCAATATGTATTACAATGGCTTGGGAGTTTCGCGAGATAAAATTGAAGCAGCCTCGTGGTACCGAAAGGCAGCGGAGCAAAATTACGCGGTGGCCCAATACAACCTGGGTGTGCTATATGAGCAGGGATGGGGCGTACCAAGAGACTACGTCGAAGCCGCGAAATGGTATCAGAAGGCTGCCGAACAGGGCGTAGCTATGGCTCAGTTTAATCTGAGCACAATGTATGAGGAAGGGCGCGGAGTGCCGCAAGATATCCTTCATGCGCATATGTGGAACAATAGAGCTGCGAAGCAAGGCATAGCAGCTGCACAGTTCAATCTGGCAAACAGATATTATCACGGTCGGAATACTTCTCATAATTATCCAGAAGCTGCCAAATGGTACCGGGCGGCGGCTTTGCAGGAATATACCGAGGCTCAATTCAATCTTGGTGTCATGTATGCCAAGGGCGCTGGCGTTACCAGAAATGATGCGTTGGCCGTAGACTGGTTCTATGCTGCTGGCCATTCTTTTTTGAAGCAGGGAAAACGGGGTCGGGCTATCGACGCCCGTGAAGCCATTGAGAAGGTGGTGCATGACCATCTCCTCGCCAAGCAGTTGCTGGAGGAAATCAACGAATCAGACAAAGTACATACCGACGAACCTCATACTAAATGGGATCCACAAACCTTGCTCATGTCTTTGGGCTGTTTCTGGATCGCGACGGATGAGTTTCCTGCCAGCATTGCTTGATAACGAAACAGGAATGAAAGGGCTTCGGCCTCAGGTACGTTTCGTTATTGTCCTGCCGGTAATACCAGAACAGGGAGAGCGCTGTGTTTATTTCACCGTTAATATCCTAAATTCGGTGCCAGCCAGCGCTCGGCTTCCCCGATACTCATATCCTTGCGTCTGGCGTAATCTTCCACCTGATCACGGTTGATTTTTCCAACGGTGAAGTAGCGCGATTCGGCGTTAGCAAAATAAAGGCCGGAGACGGCGGCGGTTGGCAGCATGGCATAGCTTTCGGTCAACCCCATACCGATGTTGTTCTCCACATCCAGTAACTTCCACAATGTGCCTTTTTCGGTGTGTTCCGGACAAGCGGGATAACCGGCGGCGGGGCGGATGCCCTGATATTTCTCACGAATCAGATCATCATTGCCCAGATGTTCATTGGCTGCATAACCCCAATATTGCCTGCGCACATCGCGGTGAAGCATCTCGGCCAATGCCTCGGCCAGCCGGTCGGCCAGCACCTTCACCATGATGGCGGAGTAGTCATCGTGTTCCGCTTTATATGTCCTGGCTTTTTCTTCTGCACCAAAGATACCGACGGCGAATGCGCCGAGATGATCGGGCACATCGGAGGAAACGAAGTCGGCCAGACACAGATTGGCGCGCGCATCCTTCTTGTCGGTTTGCTGGCGCAGAAAATGAAAGCTGGCGGCGGGGGTGGTTCGGGCTTCATCGTTGTAGACAATGATGCTGTCATCATTGGTTGAAATGGCTGGGAACAGCCCGAAGACCGCACGGGCTTCAAACCATTCCTTGGCAATGATTTTATCCAACCATTTCTGCGCTTCGTCAAATAGTTTTTTCGCCTCCTTACCCTTGTGCGGATCATTCAGAATACGTGGATAGGCACCGTTTAGCTCCCACGCACCGAAGAACGGCGACCAGTCAATAAACTCACGAATATCCGTCAACGGAATATCCCGCAGCGCATGAATACCCGGCTGTTGCGGGGCAGGGGGAATAGTGGCCGCATCGATTTTCACGCTATTGGCACGGGCATCGGCAAGGGTGAGCCAGTTGGTTTGCTGCTGGCGTCCAAGGTAGCGTTCGCGCACCGCATCATATTCCTCGCGCGTTTTCCGTACGAATGCATCCCGGTTGGCTTCGGAAATCAGATTTTGCGCCACGCCGACGGCGCGTGAGGCATCTTTCACCCAGATCAGGGGGTGTTCGTATTCCGGTACAATTTTGACCGCCGCATGCGCTTTGGATGTAGTCGCACCACCGACCATGACAGGCGTGGTAAAGCCCAGACGCGTCATCTCTTTGGCGATATGCACCATTTCATCGAGGCTCGGCGTGATCAGTCCGGAAAGTCCAATGATATCCACCTTATGCTTTCTGGCTTCCTCTAGAATGGTATTGGCCGATACCATTACGCCCAGATCAATCACCTCGAAATTATTACATTGCAGCACCACGCCAACGATGTTTTTGCCGATGTCATGGACGTCGCCCTTCACCGTGGCCATCAGTACGGTACCGTTGGAGTTAGAGGTGAAATCTCCACTTTTTCCAGCCTCGATGTACGGCAACAGGACGGCTACGGCCTTTTTCATCACGCGTGCCGATTTCACCACCTGAGGCAGGAACATTTTTCCATCACCGAACAGGTCGCCAACTACGTTCATACCACCCATCAGCGGGCCTTCAATTACCTCGATGGGCCTGTCAAACTGCAAGCGAGCTTCTTCGGTATCCGCCTCGACCCAGGCGTCAATGCCCTTGACCAGCGCATGTTCCAGCCGTTTGGCAACGGGCAGTTTGCGCCACTCGTCATCGGCCTTTTTGGCTTGTATGCCATCGCCACGATAATTGTCAGCAATATCCAGCAGCTTTTCCGTAGCATCAGGGGAGCGATTCAATACAACATCTTCCACCGTATCCCGTAATTCTTCCGGCAAATCGTCGTACACGGCCAATTGCCCGGCATTGACGATACCCATATCCATGCCCTGTTTGATGGCATGGTAGAGAAACACGGAATGGATGGCCTCACGCACCGGATTGTTGCCGCGGAAGGAGAAGGATACATTGGAGACGCCACCGGAAACCCGCGCATGCGGCAGGTTCTTCTTGATCCAGCCCGTAGCCTCAATGAAATCCACGGCATAGTTGTTGTGTTCCTCAATGCCGGTGGCAATGGCGAAGATGTTTGGATCAAAGATGATGTCCTCGGGTGGAAAGCCGCAGTGCTCGGTTAGAACTTTATACGAACGTTCACAAATACGAATCTTGCGTTCAAAGGTGTCCGCCTGCCCCTTCTCGTCAAAGGCCATGATAATGGCCGCTGCTCCGTATTTACGCAGGAGCTTTGCATGTTCAACAAACTTTTCTTCTCCTTCCTTGAGCGAAATGGAGTTGACCACCCCTTTGCCCTGAATACATTTCAATCCAGCCTCAATAATTTCCCATTTGGAGGAATCGAGCATCACCGGCACCTTGGAAATGTCCGGTTCGGAGGCGATGAGATTCAGGAA
>CAZEMN010000161.1:0-3527 GCA_964513335.1 uncultured Zetaproteobacteria bacterium
CCGGAAGAATGGCAGCAGGTGCTGGATACCAATCTTTCCTCGGTCTTCCATGCCTCACAGGCAGTGCTCAGACCGATGATGAAGGCGCGCTTTGGCCGCATCATCAATATCTCGTCGGTTGTCGCATCTATGGGGAATCCCGGCCAATTGAACTATTGTGCCAGTAAGGGTGGGGTTGACGCCATGACTCGTTCGCTGGCCCGTGAAGTAGGATCGCGTAACATCACGGTCAATGCCATTGCGCCCGGTTTTATTGCCACGGATATGACTGCTGATCTGGGGGATGATGCGCGCCATGCACTGGAAGCGCAGGTGCCGTTGGGCAGACTTGGCAGCCCGGATGATATTGCACAGGCAGTGGTCTTTCTTGCCAGTGATGGGGCCGCTTATATCACCGGTCAAATATTGCATGTCAATGGTGGCATGTATATGTAAGCTTGTTGTTAGGTTGAAGTGAATGCCGTATCTTGCAAAAGCGGCTTGTGCAAGATGCAAGGCTGTGATAGAAGCCGCATAAATCCGATCTGGGAGGACTCAATGTCTGCAGAAATTGAAGCAAAAGTCATTAAAATCGTTGCCGATCAACTCAATGTTGATGAAAGCGAAATCAACCCTGATTCATCCTTTGTAGATGATCTGGGTGCCGATTCACTGGATACGGTGGAACTGGTGATGGCTTTTGAAGAAGAGTTTGGTATCGAAATTCCTGATGATGATGCCGAGAAGATTCAGAACGTACAAAACGCTATCGATTATATCGCCGCCAAGGCGGAATAATTCTTTATGACTCGACGCGTTGTCGTCACAGGCGTCGGGCTGGTTACTCCGCTGGGCGCCAGCATGGAAACCACATGGAATAATCTGATTGCCGGTCAGCCGGGTATTCGTCGTATTACCCGGTTTGATGCGGAAGCAACAGGCATGGCATGTACCATTGCGGGTGAGGTTCCCGATTTTGATGTAAGTCAGTATGTTAATCGCAAGGATGCCCGTAAGATGGATACGTTTATCCAGTTTGGCATTGCCGCAGCCCATATGGCTATCGAACATTCCGGTTTTGAAATCAATGAAGCCAATGCGAACCGTGTGGGTGTAATCATTGGAGCGGGAATCGGTGGCCTGCCGAACATTGAAAAAACCATGCGTGCTTATGAAGTAGGCGGGGTGCGCAAGATTTCACCATTCTTTATTGCTCAAACCATTATCAACATGACATCGGGATGGGTGTCTATGCTGACCGGTGCCAAAGGCCCGAATTCTGCCACGGTGACAGCCTGTGCCTCCGGCACGCATGCGATTGGCGATGCCTTTGAAATTATTTCCCGGGGAGATGCCGACGCCATGATAGCCGGCGGCACGGAGGCATGTATCTGTGAGCTTGCCGTGGGCGGCTTTGCTGCCTCCAGGGCTCTATCCACGCGCAATGACGAACCGGAAAAAGCATCACGCCCGTGGGATAAGGATCGTGATGGTTTTGTCTTGGGCGAGGGCGCGGGCGTACTGATGCTGGAATCCCTGGACTCAGCCAAAGCACGCGGTGCGGATATTCTGGCGGAGGTGGCAGGCTATGGCATGTCCGGTGATGCCTATCATATTACCGCACCCGCACCGGGCGGTGAAGGCGGTGCCAGATGTATGAAACAGATGCTGGATGGGGTGGGAATTAACCCCGAAGATGTCGATTACATCAATGCCCACGGGACATCTACACCTGTCGGTGATCTGGCAGAGACGGAAGGCATCAAATCAGTATTTGGTGACCATGCCAGAAAGCTGATGGTGTCATCCACCAAGTCGATGACCGGGCATTTGCTGGGCGCGGCCGGTGGTATTGAAGCTGGTTTTACCGTGCTTGCCATCCATCATGGCGTGATTCCGCCGACCATCAATCTGGATGAGCCGGGAGAAGGATGTGACCTCGACTATGTGCCAAATGAAGCGCGCGAAGCCGATATTGATGTTGCGATTTCCAATTCATTCGGATTCGGCGGTACCAATGCATCGGTGGCACTCCGCAAGTTTGCGTAAGGTAATATTTGCACCACCAAGACACAAAGGCACAAAGAATAACAATTAAAAACGGGATGAATTATGGTGGATGACCATCCAATGCATATTGGTGATACGCATTGTTCAAATGGTTTTGAAACCAGCCGATTGAACTTTGTGTCTTTGTGCCCCAGGGTATTTTCTCTGGCTACGCCATTCACCTTATGCCTTTGTGGTTCATCTTTTTTGTTGGTTTAGGTGTATTTCCGCACTGTTTCCATGCAGGGCCGTGAGTGTTCCGCTTACGGCCTTTTTTCATGTTTTTCAGAGCATTTCTCGGCTCTGCTCGAAGACCCGTCCGGGAATGGGCGGCAATTTCTGACATCCCGTAGCGGTGTCCGGCGCTCGCTGGATACGGTAGAGGGCAATGATGCAAAGGATTTTTTCCATGAGTGGAAAAAACGGTTGCGGGGAAACATCAGTGATTCTCCGGCAGTTCGTTGCCTGATTTATGCATCTTATGAGGCCGGCAATTTCATTGAGCAATTGCCTGAACCTGAATCCGTGCCACCCTGTACGGTGCTGTGGACATTATATCCCGATGAATCCCTGTGTTTTGATTCTGATTCCGGCTATATCCATCTTGCCGCGGCCAGTCAGAGCCAGTTGGATGTGTTGGAGACCATGCTGGATCAGGTGTCGGGATTTGAGAATATTCCCGCGAATGTTCCTAAGGCCGAAATGACAGCCACATCAGACGAGGCGTACCAGACAGCAGTGGAGCAGGTGAAGGCATATATTGCCGCCGGAGATGTGTTTCAGGCGAATATTGCGCGCTTCTGGAAGATGCCGTTCGGCCATGAATATTTACCGGCACTTTATGGCCGTCTACGCCAGGTTAATCCAGCCCCTTTTTCCTGTTTCGTCCGGATTGAATCAGGGATTGAGCCGGATGGGGGCCTGTTACACATCCTTTCGGCTTCACCGGAGCGTCTGTTTCACATTTCTGCCGATGGATGGATGGATACCCGGCCAATTGCGGGTACGCGCAGGCGTGGCGAGGAGGAACAGGATGCGGCCCTGTGCAGGGAAATGCTTCTTTCGACCAAGGAACGCGCCGAGCACATCATGCTGGTGGACCTGGAACGCAATGATCTGGGACGGGTGTGTATACCGGGAAGTGTCGAGGTGAATGAGCGCATGATCGTGGAGCGTTATGCGACCGTGCAACACATCGTTTCCAATGTGCGGGGAAAACTGGCGGAGGGTAAGGGTGTTGTAGATGTGTTCCGGGCGATGTTTCCGGGTGGAACCATCACCGGTTGTCCCAAGGTGCGTTGCATGGAGATTATTCACGAACTTGAGGGGCAGGCGCGGGGTCCCTACACGGGCGGAATCGGTTATGTGGCTTGGGATGGTTCAGCCGATATGAATATCCTGATTCGCAGCTTCTGGCATACGGATGGAACGCTCAATTGGGCTGCCGGTGCGGGGATTGTTGCTGATTCGGATCCGGCGTTCGAACTGATGGAAACCGG
>CAZEMN010000162.1:0-3512 GCA_964513335.1 uncultured Zetaproteobacteria bacterium
ATTGGGGCTCCGTCCTGAATCGACTGTCATGGCTGAATCAGGAAACAACAAAACCAAGACAAAACAACATCCCCGTCCAGTGAGATTTGAGAAAAAAAGGGAAACTCCATACCTCGCCACCGCGTAGCAGGCGAATGAAAAGATATGTCTGCCAAGCCGCGGAGAGGAACCAGCCCAGCCAGGATACGCCGCCATATTGCCAGCATATGGCAGCCAGCATGGCCAGCATGGCAACGCCCAATCCAATCACTGCCGCAACGGCCTTGTCACCAAACCACAGGGCCGTGGATTTGACGCCAATCTTTGTATCATCAGCACGATCTCCAATGGCATAGGCCGTATCATATGATAACGACCAGCAAATATTGGCGGCAAACAGCAACCATGGAACCGGTGAGTTCGTCACACTGCCCGTTTCCGCCGCCCATGCCATCACCGCGCCCCAGCCGAAGGCCATCCCCAGCCAGGCTTGAGGGAAATGTGTAAAACGTTTCAGGAAAGGGTAAATGGCAGCCAATAACGCACCCGCCACCGCCAGTTCAATGACTAACAGGGAGGTTTGACTAACCAGCAGCAGAGCGATGAGCAACATGAATACGAATCCGGCCAGCGCTACTCCTGATGCGATACGTCCGGCAGCAATCGGCCGATCTCTGGTCCGCTCTACATGCGGATCAAACCCACGGTCGGCAAAATCATTAATCACGCATCCGGCGGAGCGCATCAGAAATACGCCCGCTACAAAAATCAACAGATTCTTTGGCTCCGGACGCCCATGGGACGCGGCCAGCAACCCCCACAGCGTGGGCCACAGCAACAACCAGTAACCCACGGGCCGATCCATACGCAATAATCGTATCCAATCGCCCGCCGCTCCTACCGGGCGCATCTTCATGAACGATACCGCCTCGCTGTCTGCGCAATGCGGCTCCAGATTTCGTTGTGAAACACTTCCACCACCAGCGCCCGCGTGCCGGACTCCGAGCGTAGCACCGAGCGACGCGCCCAACGCCCGGCATGCAATCCTTCGTCCGCAAACCGGGCCACACATAAATCCGAGCGGGCCAGCAAAAGCCCACGATCAAGCAGTAAATTTCCCAGCGGCTTACACCCTTCCTGCAACTCCCGCATCAAATCTGTGGGAAGGCCATCCAGCGGTAAGACCGACTCCGCATCAAACATCACCGATTTTCGATGCAAAAGTGACACGTGCCGCCGCAAAGCCGGGGCTCCCCCATCGCACGAAATCAGCGCGGCCTCACTCGAACCCGCCCGATCCACAAACTGGTCATGCAAACGAACTTCAAGCCGTATGGCATAATGCCGCTCAAGAAAACGGGTCAGCGATCCCGCAATCGTCAATACCGCCGCCATATCACGCGAAACCCCATGCTCATCGGCCCGCCACGTGCGCACCGGCAGCCAGTCCAGGGACTGTAAAGGACCAAAAAACATGCCCGCATCATGGCCCCGGCGAAGACAAGGTCAAGAAACTTGCACTCTGGGCATTTTTGCGGCCCAATCCGGGCATGCTGACATGCCGCCTTTATATTCAGCCGCCTCTGACTACAGAACGCGAAATCACCCTTGACGATGAACAGGGGCACTACCTGCGCCACGTCATGCGCCTGCGAAACGGCGACCCCGTCATTCTGTTCGATGGCAAAGGCGGTGAACATGAAGCCATCATCCATCGTCTTGGAAAATCAGGCACAGTTTGCCATATCGGAAAACATATTCCGGTCAGCCGCGAGATGTCCTGCAAAACGCATATCATACAGGCCGCCTGCCGTGGCGAAAAAATTGAGGGGGTCCTACAAAAAGGAACCGAACTGGGTGCGGCCAGCTTTCAAATTGTGCGTACAGAGCGTTCCGCACTCAAATTAGCCGGCAATAAACTGGAGGCCCGCCTTAAACGCTGGCGAAAAATCGTCATCGAAGCCGCGGAGCAAAGCGGGCGTACCCGCATACCTTCACTGCACTGGTGTCATAGTTTGGCGGAGATTTATTTTACCGGCCAGAGCTATGCCATGCATCCGCTTGCGGCGCAGACCTGGACACAGGCCAGAAAGCGCATCTCCCAAACTGATGAAATCGATTTTGTCATCGGCCCGGAAGGCGGATTAAGCGAGCGCGATCTGGATGCACTGACAGAAATGGGATGCCATACCCTGCTTTTCGGCCCGCGCATTATGCGCACTGAAACTGCCGCACCGGCTCTGCTGGCCGCCATTCAGGCTATACAGCAGGAGACCGTTCTCACCTGATACCCACGTCTTCAAAAGCTCCCCAAGCCTGCTACAATGCACGCTGGTTTACAGGAAACGCCGATGTAGCTCAGCTGGTAGAGCAGCTCACTCGTAATGAGCAGGTCGTCCGTTCGACTCGGATCATCGGCTCCATATTTACCCTCTTGGATAGAAGTATTTTCGTGATTTCAATCACTCCCATGGAAATGGAAATCATGTAAACTTGTTGCCAACAGGCTGACTAATCAGCGATTTTATGCGCTTTATGGAGTACACATGCCCTCTTTCACCGTGATGCTGCCTGCGGAACTGGCTGGAGGGAGCTTTGTTTGTCTGATACTAGCTTTATATTTTGCATCACCATGGATTTCCGGCTGGTTTGGCACGACACTGGTACAGCGCAAACTCACATCATTTGAGAAAAGCGGCTGCATCATCATGCATAATATCATCCTGCCAACCAAACAGGGAAAAACCGTACAAATCGATCATCTTCTGTTTTCCCCCCATGGGATTTTCACCATCAAAGCAGTTACACACGCCGGAGTCATCAACGGTTCTCTCAGAGATGCCATGTGGATGCAAACACATCACGGACAACAATATCGTTTTGCCAATCCCACACGAAACAGTGAAATGCAATGTGATGTTGTCAGGGCCATTCTTGGACGCAAGCTTCCGATATATAACCTCATCGTATTCCAGGCAGGAAAACTCTCCGGTACTATGCCGGACAATGTCCTCCGTGCTAAACAGATGGATGAATGGATCAAGGCACACGGTGACAAACAATTGAGTGATGGTCAGAGGCGAAGAATGTCGTCTGCCATACGCAGTCTTGCCATTGAGGATGATGTCAGCAAGCGCCTCCACGAGGCGGCTTTTATGGCCGAGCAAGGTCTGGAATCAAGGCTAAGGCTGGCCAAGGGCATGGCGGTGGGTAGTGCGGTGCTTATTCTCTCGGCTATGGGTGCCAGCGCTGTTTTCTTTCTGAAAGGGATGCACTAACCCGGACTATTCATAAATCACCGTGATGATTGCGCCGGGCCTTTGTTCTCAACGGGTTCCGGGAAAGAAAACCGTAGCCATGCATACGGACGACCGATCAGGTGAATTGTGCTTGCGCAAGAGAGCATCCCCTGGAGGACTGAGAAATTCGTTGCGAACAAAGGAACAAGCTAGGACATGGTAGCATTTACGAATCGTCCGGGCTAACCCGGATTTTTCATGAGTCCACGCAAGCAGAGGTAATTGGGAAGCTTT
>CAZEMN010000163.1:0-3485 GCA_964513335.1 uncultured Zetaproteobacteria bacterium
AACTGAACCGGGTGGGTGGCAAGCATGGTATTGGCCGCATCGATATCGTTGAGAACCGGTTCGTCGGCATGAAATCGCGCGGCTGCTATGAGACGCCGGGCGGTTCCATCATGCTCAAGGCACACCGGGCCATCGAATCAATCACGCTGGATCGCGAAGTTGCGCATTTGAAGGATGAACTGATGCCGCGCTATGCCAAGCTGATCTACAACGGCTTCTGGTTCGCACCGGAACGAGAGGTCATGCAGCAGATGATCGATGCGTCCCAGACAACAGTGAACGGTCAGGTGCGCCTGAAACTGTATAAGGGTAATATCATGGTGATCGGCCGAAAATCGGATGATTCCCTGTTCGATGAGCGCCTGTGCACGTTTGAGGATGACCAGGGCAGCTATAACCAGAAGGACGCCGGTGGCTTCATCAAGCTTAACGCACTCAGGTTACGACTGGCAAAGCTGAACAGAGAATAATCAATGCGTTATAGTGCTGAAGAAAAGATGTTTCACTTTATGATTGCTGGCGGCATGATCTTTGAACTCATCATAGAAAACTGGATGCAGCGCCCAAAGCCAGGCGAAACGATCACTATGTCCCAGGCCCTGTTTTTTGGCGCGCATGAGTTTATTGGCGTCGGTCTGCTGGTGATTGTAATGACGCGTTTCATGTTGATGATAGGAGAGAGGCAAGACTTCCTGCGGCTGTTCCCCTGGTTTGAAAAGAGAGGGCGTCAGAGCCTTATGAACGAGTTAAAGGATACCCTTCCCGGCTGGTTCTCCGGCAATCTAAAGGATATTGGCGAGCAGGATTTCCTTGCCAAGACCGTGCATGGGCTGGGGCTGCTTCTGGCATTGGGCTTGGGGTGTACCGGGCTGATACTATTCATCGAAATCTCACCGAAAGAAACCCTGAGTAGTCTGGGGAACGGGGCTATGGAAGTTCACGAACTGATGGGCACCCTGCTGTGGGTATTCATCATCGCACATTTTGCAATGGCAATCTATCATCAACTACTCGGACACAGGGTTTTGCAACATATCTTTTGGGTGGAAAAGGAATGAAATACGCACGAATTACACGTTTGATCCATTTATTCCTTGCCGTTTTCATCACACTCCAACTGGCTGGTGGCGAACTGATGGATGTGCCTGGCTCCGGGGAAGATCATCAGGCCACCAGCCTGATCACTCCGGTGCTGGCGAATGAAGGAATCAATCAGACCGCTGTGGAAGACAGCCTTTTGTTTGAAATACACGAATACATTGGTCTGCTTCTGGTATTGATCGTGCTGGCACGCTGGGGATGGGGCTTCATGTGGCGTGGTAATGCGAACTGGCATACGATGTTTTTGTGGCTGACGGAGGAAGGACGAAAGGAACTGGCCGAGGACCTCAGGCGTGAACCCCTAAGCTGGCTTAAAGGCAAACTGCCGGAACCCACCGAACGGGATGCTATCGCAAAAACCGTGCATGGCATCATGATTCTCACCGCAACCGGCATGGTGCTGACCGGTCTGGCTCTCTATTTCGGCTGGAATGAGCAGGGCCAGCAGACTGCGCTGGTTGACGGAATGGGAGAAATTCATGAAACACTCTCGGGCATCCTGTGGACGCTGCTTGGCGGACATGTATTCATGGCTCTATGGCATCAGATGTCGGGACACAATGTGCTCGGCAAGATGTTTTCGTTGAAATCGTAATAAATCCGGCTTATTTATAAATCATGATGATGGCTGAAATATTCAAAGCGCTGGGTGATCCTGTTCGCCTGCGACTGTTTCAACTGCTGGCCAACCGCGAGGAACTGTGCGTCTGCCACCTGACCGAAGCTCTGGACCTGCCACAAAGCACGGTGTCGCGGCACCTGGGCGTGCTGCGTCATGCAGGGCTGGTGCAAACCCGGCGCGGAGGCAAATGGATGCATTACCGTTTAACCGATGGTCTGGCAAGCAGGCTGGCTGCACTGATTGCTGAATTTTCAGCCGACGAATCCTTTCAAGAAGACAGGGAACGGTTACGGCAAACTCTGAAATAACATATATTATTGACATATCCGCATAAGTGGATATAATGTTCCCCTGTTCATTATCATTGATTTGGTGTTCAGGAGGTTCCCATGTCCACAGCAAAACCTATGGGGCTGTTCGCCCGTTATCTCACGGTCTGGGTATTTCTCACCATCGTTGCCGGTATCGGTTTGGGTTCGCTGTTCCCTTCCGTTTTCCATATGCTCGGCGGCATGGAGGCCGCGCATATCAACCTGCCGGTGGCAGCGCTGGTCTGGGCAATGATTTTACCGATGCTACTCAAGATTGATTACTCGGCGCTGCATGAAGTCTGGCACCACCGGCGCGGCATTGGCGTAACACTGGCCATTAACTGGCTGGTCAAACCGTTTTCAATGGCCTTTCTCGGCTGGCTGTTCCTGCAGCATTTTTTTGCCTCGCTGCTGGATCCGGCAAAAATTCATGAATACATTGCCGGCCTGATCCTGCTTGCGGCAGCCCCGTGTACGGCCATGGTCTTTGTCTGGTCGCGACTAACAGGTGGCCATCCACAATTCACGCTTAGTCAGGTAGCGCTGAATGATGTCATTATGATCTTCGCGTTTGCGCCGATTGTTGGTTTGTTACTCGGTGTCGCCTCAATCGCCGTCCCATGGGATACGCTGTTTCTATCCGTACTACTGTATATTGTGATCCCGGTTGTAATTGCTTATCTCGGCCGCAGGGTGCTGCTGGCCAGAGGGAAACTCGATGCTGTGCTGCACATGATGGACCCGATTTCGATGGCGGCCCTGCTGGTGACAGTGGTACTGCTATTCGGTTTCCAGGGCAAGCAGATTCTGGCACAGCCGCTGATCATTTTACTGCTGGCCATTCCAATTACAATACAAGTCTACTTTAATTCCATGTTGGCCTACTGGCTGAACCGCAAACTGGGCGTAGATCACTCGGTGGCTGGCCCATCGGCTTTAATCGGAGCTTCCAATTTCTTTGAACTGGCAGTTGCTACGGCTATTGCACTGTTCGGCTTCCAGTCGGGGGCAGCGCTGGCGACTGTTGTCGGTGTTTTGGTCGAGGTTCCGGTCATGCTGTCGGTCGTATCCATCGTCAATCGCTCAAAAGCATGGTATGAATCGGGAATCATGCAAACCGCCATGTCCAGAGAGGTTCATCAATGACCAAAACCCGCGTTCTGTTCCTGTGTACCGGCAATTCCTGCCGCTCTCAGATGGCCGAAGGCTGGTTAAGGCATCTGGCGGGCGATCATTTCGAAGCGTTTTCCGCCGGTATCGAAGCGCACGGCAAGAACCCGCGTGCCATTGCCGTCATGCGGGAAGCGGGGATTGATATTTCAGGTCAGGAATCGGAAATTCTCGATCCGGAGTTGCTCAAAACCATTGATCTTCTGGTGACCGTGTGCAGCCATGCCGATGCGCACTGCCCGGCTGTTTACATTCCAGGGAAACGCGAACACTGGCCGTTT
>CAZEMN010000164.1:0-3480 GCA_964513335.1 uncultured Zetaproteobacteria bacterium
ATGAACTGCTGGTGATTACGCCGGATGAGTCCATTGCTCGAATGGTGCCACGCGGACAAGTGCTGAAGATCAAGCTGGAAGTGGATACCGATCCACCGCCGGGATTCTTTACTGAGTCCAAATACCTGTTGCAACCGATTCCCTTTGCCGTTCGTACCTACACGCTACCTGATCTTTTTGCTGGCAAGATGCACGCCGTGCTTTGCCGCAAGTGGAAAAACAGGGTAAAGGGACGGGACTGGTATGATCTTGTCTGGTATGCGGCCCATCATCCCGGACTTCATCTTGCCCACCTGGAACAGCGCATGCGCCAGAGCGGACACTGGCAGTCAAACCGGGCCATGGATGAAAGCGCATTCCGGGTATTATTGCATGACAGGATCGAGGCTCTGGATGTGGAGCAGGCTCGCCGCGAGGTTGAACCCTTTGTGAGGCATCCCGAGGCACTTGAAATTTGGTCCCGGGCATTCTTCCATGATGTTGGGTCACGGATTGAGGTGACTAAATGATTCCCAGGCATCAATGGGCGTTTCGTCCTCGCTTTCGCGCCAAAGGTTTTGGCTGGCGTTCCGATTTGCCGATCAGGCGGATCAGGGAAGCGATCTCGGAAATCAGGAAGGTGAAGCGCAAGGACGCCGTATTGGCGGCGGACGGCGCCGTGCTGCTTTTGGAGAAACTCTCCCCATCGCTGATGCAGGTGGACAGTTCATCCGGCGCCATTGGCACAGCCGTGAACAGCGCCATTGCCACGCTGGTTCCGATCATTGCCGATGCACCTGCGGATGATGCTACGAGGGATCGGTGGCTGGAACGACTGTGGCAGGCGGTGGAAGATGATCAGATGCCTTATATCGAGATGTTAACCGGATACTGGGGTGAGCTGTGCGTGTCATCGGAGCGGGCGTCCGTATGGGTCGACCGGTTCATTCCCGCCGTCCGGCGCGTCTGGTCGGACAAGGATGCCTTCGCATGGTTCAAAGGCTGTGACGCCTACCTGAGCTGCCTGTTGCACGCGAGCCGTTATCAGGAGCTTCTTGATCTGCTCCAGATGGCACCGCACATGTGGCACTATCGCAGGTGGGGCGTGAAGGCGCTGGCTGCCATGGGCAAGCGAGCCGAGGCGCTGCGTTATGCCGAAGCCTCCCGGGACATCAATACCAATCCATCCGCCATTGCCGCAGCCTGTGAATCCATTCTGATTGAAAGCGGCATGGCTGACGAGGCGTATCGTCGTTACGCCATCCAGGCCAACCAGCGCAACACTTACCTAGCCACTTTCCGCGCTATTGCGAAGAAATATCCACACAAGGAAGCGAGGGATATCCTCACTGATCTGGTGAACAGCACGCCCGGTGAAGAAGGGAAGTGGTTTGCCACCGCCAAATCCATTGGCCTGTTGGAAGATGCCGTTGATCTGGCCAACCGCTCACCGTGCAACCCACAAACCCTGGTGCGCGCCGCCCGTGATATGCGGGATAACCATCCGGCATTTGCCATGAAGGCGGGCATGACCGCGCTGCGCTGGATGCCGGGCGGATATGGCTACGATCTGACTGGAGTCGATGTCCTGAGGGCATTGGATTACATGTTGGTTTCCGCGGCAAGGATTGATCAGCAGGATCATGTGATCATAGTGCTTCGAGAGATGATGGCCAAACAGGGGGCGGATGGCTGGGTGGTCCAAATCCTACACACCGCATTGCGGCGGGTGGAGACAAGGGATCAGCAGTGATAGCGCACAGGCAAGGAAAAAGTGTGGAAAAGTACCAAAATCAACATCCGGGCTTTCCACGTTCCAATCAAGTGCTCCAGCAGGCCATCGGCCCAAATCGGTGAAGATCGTTTGACTTCATTCGTTATCATCACATAGTACCCCGTATACCGTCCGGGAGAGGCATCGCCGGTTATTGTATGCCTGAAAGGAGCCTGAACATGGCCGAAATGGAAGACCGCTGGCTGTCGATGAGGGAGATCTGCAAACACCTCGGTGTCTGTGACGACACCGTGTACAAGTGGATCGACAAGCACGGCATGCCCGCCCACCGCCTGGGCCGCCTGTGGAAGTTCAAGAAAGACGAAGTGGACGAATGGGTGAAGTCGGGCGGAACTGGCGATGCCAGGGATAAGGGAGTCATATGAGTGAGTTAGGCCTGCCCATTGCCATTGCCGATTTGCTTCATGGCAGGTCGGTCGAGTGGGAGCGGCTTGAGTTTAAGAAGGGCTGGAATCCTGAAGCTGTCTTGCACACGATGTGCGCCTTTGCCAACGATTTCCACAATCTTGGCGGTGGCTACATCCTGATCGGCGTTGAAGAAAAAGATGGCCGACCTGTATTGCCGCCAGTTGGTCTTGAACCAGACGGCATTGATTCTATTCAGAAAGAGATTCTTCGTTTGGGGCATAATGCCATTCAGCCCGCCTATCATCCACGGACGGTTCCGGTAACGATTCAGGAGAAAACGATTCTGGTGATTTGGGTGCCGGCTGGTGAGACGCGCCCATACAAGGCCAAAGTCAATCCAGCGGAAAAATCGAATAACTGGAACTGGTATATTCGCAAACAGTCCAGCACCGTGGTGGCGCGAGACGCCGATGAACGTGAGTTAATCGGTTTGACTGCAACCGTCCCCTTCGATGATCGCTACAACCAGTTGGCCTCGCTCGATGACCTTTCCTTAAGATTGATTGAAGAGTTCCTGAAAGAAGTCGGCAGCGAACTGGCTGGCCAGGCAGCACAACTGCCGATGGAGACATTGGGCCGCCAGATGAACATCGTAGGTGGTCCGAGTGAGTCTCCGTACCCCAAAAACATCGGCCTGATGATGTTCAACGAACATCCGGGAAAATTTTTCCCGGTCACACAGATTGATGTGATCTATTTTCCTGAAGATGAAGGCGGTGACGTTTTTGAAGAGAAGGAGTTCAATGGACCAATACACCGCATCCTGCGTGATGCCCTAAACCACATCCAGCGTAACTACCTCAAGCAGACCATCATCAAACACCCGGATCGTGCCGAGGCAGACCGCATCTGGAACTACCCCTATGCCGCCATCGAAGAGGCACTGGTCAACGCCATCTATCATCGCTCCTACGAAATCCGCGAGCCGGTAGAGGTTCGTATCACGCCAGAAGAGTTGGTGATCCTCAGCTTTCCCGGACCGGATCGGTCAATCAGGATCGAGGACATCGCCGCAGGCAAGGCGGTCAGCCGTCGCTACCGCAACCGGAGGATTGGCGAATTTCTCAAAGAGTTGGAACTGACCGAAGGGCGCTCGACGGGGATCAAGAAGATCATGCGCGCCATTGAGCATAATGGATCTCCCGCTCCCATTTTTGAGACCGATGATGACCGCAGCTACTTTATCTTTCGTCTGCCCGTGCATCCGGATGCGATGCGGTCACAGCAGGCGAGCGAACAAGTAGAGGCCCATGATGAGGCCCATGATGAGGCCCATGATGAGGCCCATGAGCTAAATG
>CAZEMN010000165.1:0-3313 GCA_964513335.1 uncultured Zetaproteobacteria bacterium
CGAAGCTCATGCCGTGCTCGGCGGTTTCCTGTACGCCCTTGACGACATCCGGGTGTGCATGGCCGAGAATCATCGGCCCCCATGAACCGACATAATCAATATAATCATTACCATCGACATCCCAAACGTGGCTTCCGGCAGCTCTGGCAAAAAAGCGGGGTGTGCCACCGACTGATTTGAAGGCGCGCACCGGTGAATTGACGCCGCCGGGAAGCAGTTTTCGCGCTTTATCGAAATCGGTTTCAGATCGTTTGATTGATGGCATGAATCATCCTCGCCTTTTCAGTGTCAGGCGACGTTAGAAAGCAAAGCTCCGGATGTCAAACGCCTTAGCGCTTGCCAATCCATGTGTCACGGATGCCCAATCTGTTGCCCAGTATTCTGCGTTGCCGATCAGCCTCTTCAGCGCTGGTAAAACCGGGTACGCGGATACGATACCATATTTTACCCTGTGTCATGACCTTGATGCTCTCAGCACGGATGCCAAGTCCTTTCAAACGGGTTACTTCATTGTTTGCCGCTGCGGCATGACTAAGTGATGTGAGGTTGACCACCCACGGGCCATGCCCGGAATCTGCGGCAGGTTTAATGGCAGTTACGGTCGGTTTTATTGCCACGGTTGCCGGTGCAGAAGGTTTCTTCACATCAGGTCCAGGGGACGCCTCTTTTGCCTGAGCAATGGTTTTGAGGTGAGCGGTGAGTCGTGTGCCGAGTTCATCAACCCGCTGGTTTAGTGAGGCTATGTCCTTACGTTGGTTAAGCGTGACCTTGTTGTTCTGCATGGCGGCAAGCTGCGATTCCAGTTGATCCATGCGGCCAGGCAGGCCAAAGATCATCCATAGAGCGCCCAATGCAGCGATGATACCGGCTAGGCCAAGAACTGTTGCCAGACCCGCGCGCGGTTGTGTTACGGGAGGAGCGGCAGGCTCTTTCGCAGGCAATGCCTCCGGCGTTTCATCTTCAGCGGTTTCCGGGTTATCCTGCAGGGCATGCGCTTCATTGGCTGCAGCGGTTATTACCTGCGAATTAATGGCGTTCTCGGGTTCGCTGATGTCTTCCGACGTATCGCCTGGTATTTCATCCGCAGTTTGCGGTGTTTCCGAAGAGACCGCATCCGTATCCGCATAGTCGGCTTCCGTGAGTCCAATTTTTTTGGTCAGGGCTGTGGACTTGCTGTTTTCATTATTCAGACTATTTTCTTTGATTTCCAACTGTTCCGCAGAGTCCCCAATGATATTGTGAATATCAGAAGGTTCATCTTCTTCGTCCGGCATGTCCAAGAGTGCAATGGTAGGCTCGTATTCCTCATCATTTTCATCCACCATAAAGTCATTCAGGCCCTCAAGTTCACCTGTATGAATACCCATGTCATAAGCTTCATCGGCAGGTTCCTCCGGTTCCGATGCTGTGTGCATGTCCGCTTTGCCTGTTCCGGCATCCGGTTTCACTGATTCTTCCTCAAACAGCGATTCCATGCCGCTGAATTGGGTGGTGGAATCAAAATTCTGGTCATCCGGACCGGGAATCATGGGTGCGCCCAGATTGATCGTACGGTCAAAATCGGAAATATCTTCATCCTCATCCCGAAAAATCCCACCAGACGGTGCTGGTTTCTCTTGACCCTGTGCCTTGTTTTTCAATGGCTTGTCTTCGGAATGATCCGCCATATTTCCTCCGTATACCCCTCTATTCACACAGGAAGACAATAACTGCTGTATTTATTTCCAGCACGTTGGCCATAGTGTGCAGGCAATGCCCCGTATATGGCAAGCAGTAAAAGAATCAATTGGCATTCCGGGTGCTGGACGCACATCGATTTGCCTGTCATAAATACACGTTGTCTGCAGAGGAGGGTAGCTCGATGGGCCGTATCATATTGTTGCTAGCGTTAACGTGTTTGTTTGCCACAGCGGCTTTTGCCCATATTGGTGTAGTGACCGAGGTAACGGGCAGTATTGAACTGCAGCGCGGTGAGGATGTCTTTGCGGCGGAATCCGGCGTGGATGTCATGCCGGGCGACCTCCTGCGTTCCAGTGAAGAAAGTTCGGTTCAGGTGGATATGGATGACGGCTCTATTCTTTCCATCGGCGCTAACAGCACACTGCAAATTGATGACTATAAACTGCGTGAAGACAAGAGCGTTATTTCAGCTTCGATTGCGCTTGTGTCCGGCTGGTTACGTTTTGCCGTGGCCAAACTGCGTCAGCAGGACAGCAGTTACCGGTTTCATATGCCTACGGCAGTGCTTGGCGTGCGCGGCACGGAAGGCGTGCTGGAGGTGACCGGCGAAGGTGACACGGTGGAGTCGAGTGTCATGCTGGAAGAGGGAAAAGTGGATGTTGCCGAGGAGGTAAAAAAAGGGCGGTTGAGGGGTGCACGTGTTGTGCTCCGGCCCGGCCAGTATGCCAGTCGCCGTCATGGCAGGGTGTTGAAAATGCTACGGCGCGCACCCTTAGCATTCCGTAACCGGATGCCGGCACGATTGCGGGCAAAACTTATTCGCCGCATTCGTATGCTAAAGCGCCGTGGTGTTCCGCCCCGCCGCATTCGCAGAATTCTGAGGCACAAGATGCGACGTCACCTACGACAGGAAATCAGACAGAAAAGAACGCGGGAGTTCAGGCATACCCGGCAGAAAAAGATTCAGCGGCAACGATCCAGACAGCAGCGGATGCGCAAACGCTATCAGCGACGTCACCCATGATGTGGTGCAAAGCAGTTAACCCGGACTATTCATGAATAGTCCGGGTTAATTCTTGCTAAAATAAATATCACCGTAACTGGCCTCGGCATCTGATTTCGTATTGTCAGTGTCGGTCATGATGGCTACGGCTTCAATATGTGTCACATCCTTACCCAGGAAGTGTTTGAAGTCTTTGCGGATATCACGTTTGTAGCTGCGCCATTGTCCGGCGTGCTTCGTGCCCGATTCGACGGCCAGCATCACTGAATTCGTTGTATAGGGACTGGGCCAGCTGGTATTGGCGGGTTCACGACCGGACCAGACGTAATTGATGGCTTTTGCATTCCAGAAGAAGAGACCACCTGAAGATATAAGGTAGATCCGTGCGGGAAAATCATCGCCGGATTTTTGCCGTTCATTCGATACAGGAAGAATGTGCTGGATACGCCAGCGCCAATGAAGATACGGGGTTTGGGTCAGGTCAATACGTACCGGGTGGTACAGGGCCGAGGCGCTGTGGTGGCTGCTGGCTTTCAGAATGGTATCGTGACCATCCTTTTCAATGCGGTAGGTGGTTCTGCCTTCGAAACCATGTTGCTCCCAACCGGTTAGTGAACCATGACTGAAATC
>CAZEMN010000166.1:0-3303 GCA_964513335.1 uncultured Zetaproteobacteria bacterium
CTTTCCGCCGAGGCAAAGTGTCTGGCCGGATGGCCGGATCAATATCAGCATGTGTCGGACACATCGAATCCGTTACTATCGGAACAAGTTAAAAAACCATTGCTGTCCGTATCCGGCATGGGTCCAGAAGCGGCGCAGGCCGCAGCCGTCAGGCTTGTGGAATATGGCGCGGAGGCCCTTCTCAGTTGGGGGTGTGCAGGCGCACTGTCAAAGAAAATCTATCCCGGAGAACTGTTACTGCCTCACACCATTCTCACGGAGGATGGTCAAGCCCTTCACACCCATAAAATTTGGCAAAAGAGCTTGGTAGATCATCTCCCCGGCACGCTGAAATGGCACGAAGGTATGCTTGTTGAAAGCAGTAATATGGTATCCGGACCGAAAAAAAAACAGGAACTGGCGTGCCATTTCAATGCCATTGCCGTAGACATGGAAAGCGCCGCAATTGGCCGTGTTGCTAAACAGGCGGGAATCCCGTTCATGGTCATCCGGGCAGTCGCCGATACCGCAGACGAAGAACTTCCTCCCTGCATTGCAGAAACAATGGATAACAAGGGACATCTCCAAATACGGCGCCTGCTTCCCGCCTTTGTCCGCCAGCCCCGCTTGTGGCCGCAACTGATCCGGCTGGGCTGTCATTTTCATACCGCGATACGCACCTTGAAATTTGTATCGGCACGATCAGGGCCGCTATTCCATGTATAAAAGGCTGAATGATGCGCTAAAGCGGTCCCTGATATGGTGGTCCGGCTTCACCTGCAGGTGCGCCGGACGGGTGCTGATCATATCCCTCCTACTGACCGGCGGTTCGCTCTATTACACAGCCGGACATCTGGGCTTCAATACCAGCACCCGTGATATGCTTTCCGCCGAGCTTCCATTCCGCCAGACCTATCATGTTTTTGAGAATGCCTTCCCTCAATATCTGAACAATATTCTGGTAGTTATCGACGGAGAAACGCCGGAAACCGCGCGCGATGCCGCCAAACGTCTGGCAAAACGTTTGCGGAAGCAACCAGCGTTGTTCAAATCCGTCTATTTGCCACGCGCCAACCGTTTTCTCGAAGAGCACGCGTTATTGTTTCTGAAACAGGATAAGCTGGAACAGATGAGCGAAGACCTCGCCAAAATCCAGCCTTTTCTTGGAAAACTCACCCATGATCCCAGCCTGCGCGGATTGTTTTCCATGCTGACAAGCGCCGTGGATGCTGTAAAAGATGGCGATGAAGTTGAGATCACGCCGATTCTGATTCGAGTCCGTGAAGCCTTGCAAGCAAACACCGAACAGCGGCGCTATCGGCTTTCCTGGGAAGAAATGATGCAGGATGGAGGCAAGGTTTCCGACCGGCGGCAGCAATTTATCCTGATCCAGCCGCACATGGATTTCGGTGAACTGCTGGCAGCGGAACCCGCCATGCAAGCCATACGTACCACTATAAAAAATCTTCATCTTGACGCAGGACACGGTTTAAAGGTCCGCCTTACCGGCAGTGTTCCGCTGGCTCACGACGAACTCATCAGCGTAAGTCACGGTGCAAAAATTGCCGGCATTCTCGCTCTGCTTCTGGTGGGTGTCGTGCTCACCGTGGGCCTGGGTTCTTTCCGTCTGGTAGCAGCCACCCTGATTTGCCTGCTTACCGGTCTTTCTCTCACCGCCGCCTTCGCCGCTTTTGCCATTGGACATTTGAACCTTATTTCCGTTGCCTTCGCCGTGCTTTATATCGGCCTTGGCGTGGACTACGCAATCCATCTGTCCCTGCGCTACCGGGAACTGGAAGATAAGGGTGTAGCGTCTGAGATAGCGCTACGGCAATCTATGCAGGACGTGGGCGGCTCACTGATACTGTGCACTACCACCACTGCGGTGGGTTTCTACTGCTTCGTACCAACCGCCTACACCGGTATCTCCGAATTGGGTATTATCTCGGGCACCGGTATGTTTATCAGTCTGATCGTAACCCTGACGCTGCTCCCGTCAATTCTGCACCTGTGGCCTGCAAAGGATCATGGCAGGCCAACCACCGTTTCGACCGGCAACGCAACGGCCGGATGGTTGTATACGTTTGATCACTGGCTTGAACACTCCGGGCGTTCCGTCCTCATTCTGACGCTATTGCTGGGCGTTGGCGCCACATGGCTTTCATCGCAAGTGAGCTTCGACTACAACCCCATCAACCTGCGCGATCAGCAAAGTGAATCAGTCATCGCCTACAAGGATTTGATTGCCCGCCACACCATTTCGCCATCCAGCATCATGGTAATGACCCGGAATGCGAACAACGCGCACGAGATGGAGCAGTATATTGGTAAACTCCAATCCGTGGACAAAGCTATTTCGATCTTTGATTTTGTTCCACAAGGGCAAAATGATAAACTTGATATGATTGATGACATGGCGCTGATACTCGGACCGGATATGTCCGGCAAACCTGATATGCCACCCACTGTCTCCGAACAAATCACAGCCATGCGCAAACTGGATCGCTCACTGGCTGAGTATCTGCATACCACCTCTTCCGGCAATGTAGACGCATTCCGGGCTTTGCACGAAACTCTGAGCACATTCCTTGGCAAGGTTGAGGCAGAAGAACCGTCCGCACAAAGTGCCACCCTTTCAAAACTTAAAATCAGCCTGCTCACAACCCTGCCCACCACCCTTGATTTCCTGCACACCGCCCTGCAAACACAGGTGGTAACCGAAAGTGGTATTCCTGAATCGCTGCGCAGACGCTGGGTCAGCCCGAATGGCACATACCGAATCGAAGTCACGCCGAAAAAGGATATCAGTGATATCCATGCCCTGCGCCGCTTCGTCGCGCAAGTCCGCACCATTGCGCCGAATGCAACGGGTGCGCCGGTATTCACACTGGAAGCCGGCAACGCCGTCATTCATGCCTTCCGTCAGGCATCAATCACTGCCCTGATCCTTATTACTTTGCTCCTGATTCTATTGTTACGCAATGTAAAGGATGTTCTGCTGGTATTACTCCCACTCATGCTGGCCGGCGTGCTGACAGGCGCTACGGCAGTTCTGCTTGGCATTCCACTCAATTTTGCCAATGTCATCGCCCTGCCGCTACTCCTGGGCATCGGTGTAGACAGCGGTATCCACATGGTGCGGCGCTTCCGTTTCATGCAGATGAAAGGCTCAACTGACCATCACCTGCTGACTACCAGTACCTCAAAGGCTGTAATCCTGAGCGCACTTACCACCATCTGTGGCTTTGGCAATCTTTCCTTTTCCGCACATCAGGGCACGGCCAGTATGGGCCAGTTGCTGACACTGGGTATCTCTTTTACCCT
>CAZEMN010000167.1:0-3301 GCA_964513335.1 uncultured Zetaproteobacteria bacterium
TGCATATTCATCCACCCAATGCATGGCTTTGGTGTAAATACTTACAAGATCGCCGCACTTGATGCCCATACCGCGGCAATATTCGTCCACCAGCCCCCAATCATCATTTTCAAGCGCCTCGACCAGCGCAAGCACCTTTCCTTTCGGGCTCTCCGGATCAAGCAAACCTTCGCGGATGTCATCGGGTAAATAGAGTTTGTCCAACGCAGCCATCATCGGAACGCCCAGCAATGTATCCAGAAGGGAAAACAATCCGAGGATAAAGTAATCGGCCTTGCGTTTGGCGTTGCACAGTTCAGCAACGCCTTCGAGTACGCGCCCGCGCAATAAAGCAACCTTAATCAACTCCTGCGGCCTTTCCGCTCCCACGGCAGCCAGCAGCATGACGGAGAGCCATTGCTGAATATTGGCAAGCCCCAAAAGACTCAATGCCTGTTGAACCGACTCAATTTTGCGGCGCATACCAAAAGCTGCCGAATTGATGTATTTCAATAAACGGTAAGACATGGTGACATCGCGCAGAATGATTTCTTCCACATCGGAGATGGCTTCCGCCGCCATAACCTGACTCATCGCCTGTAGCACCGACAACTTGGAATCCGGCAGGGTCTTTCCTTCTACCACGTCGGGCTTACAGAAAAAATAACCCTGAAAACTGGTGCATCCCAGGTTCATGGCACATTCATGGTCTTCTCTGTTTTCCACCTTCCCTGCTACCAGACGGAAGGTGTAAGGGCGTAATCGATCCACGATTCCGGGCAGGTCCGCGTCGCCTTGCATATCCAGCTTGATGGAGTCCACTATGTCCAGCCACGCCTCATTTTCCGGAGTGGCCGGGAATCCATTCAGCATAATGGAGTGGCCCCGCCCGCGCATATCACGGCAAACCGCCAAAAGTTCATCATCTGCAGGCATATCAAACGGCAACTGTATCCCCAGTATTTCCGGCGGGAATTGTGCAGCTATTCCGTCCAGCAACATTTCACGCGACGTCTTGATATAAACCGGTAAATTACCGGAAAGCTTGTCAATGCCCAAGTCCATGAGGCCACCCACAAGCACCTGTGCTGTCATCTCCGCATCAGATGCCGGATTCCGTGGGGAATCGGCTGCCCTGAACAAAAGTTCGTAAGCAACTGTTTTGTATTGCTGATCCAGAATGGGCTGACGCCCTACATAATAATGCTCCATGACTTTCTCCCATTTTATGCCATGATTAACATATTCGGGCAGCAATTTTTATGCCATTAGAAATCTATTGGCAGGGTGCGGGTTATGACCATACCCGGAAAAGCCCAGTTCGTACATGTACGGATTTCCGGTTTACATCGAATGCGAGGTATATGATGAATAACGCTGATTTCGACCTGTTCGTCATCGGTTCCGGCCCTGCGGGGCAGCACGCTGCACTGCATGCAGCGCGTATGGGTAAACGGGTTGGCATCATCGAACGTAAACCACGGATTGGCGGGGCTGGTCTGCAAACGGGGACGATTCCCAGTAAGGCGTTGCGTGAGGTTGCGTATCTGGCGTCTCGCGCCGGTCAACGCGGCATGCGAGGTGCATTTACCGGTGAAATGCTGCATCAGCATGGACTTCTGGCCGAAGCCATTCGGCACAAGGAAATGGTCATCGCACAGCAAGAATCTGTGATATTAAATCGCTTGATGCACAGCGGTGTGGCGCTGATTCCCGGTGAGGCATCCTTCATCGATGAACACACGCTGAATGTACTCACCCCGAATGGCGAGGAACGCCAGTTGCGCGCCGCAACCATTGTGCTGGCAACAGGCTCACGTCCGCGGCGGCCTTCTGACGTTCCATTTGACAAAAAAACCGTACTGGATTCAACTTCCATTCTAAAATTGCGGCACCTGCCACGCTCACTGACTGTGGTCGGTGGTGGCGTTATTGCCTGCGAATTTACCTGCATCTTTGCCGCTCTCGGTGTGGAAATTACCGTGGTGGATTCTCACCATCAGATACTATCGTACTTAAGTGAAGACGTGGCATCTGCACTGGCCGATGCGATGTTGTCCATGGGTGTTACGTTTCATATGAACAGTCACGCGGTTTCAATCCGCAGGGATAATGAACAGATTCATACACAACTGGAAAGCGGGAAAAAGCTTGTTTCGGATGCGCTGCTCTATGCACAGGGAAGAGAACCAAACAGCAGCTATCTGAAGCTACAGCGGGCAGGTGTGCAAGTTACGAATGGCTGGATCGAAGTGAACGATTATTTTCAGAGTAATGTACCGCACATCTATGCAGTGGGAGACTTAATTGGCCGCCCTTCGCTGGCGGCCACCGGCATGGAACAGGGACGTATGGCCATCATGCATGCCTTTGGTGAAAAAGCTCCTGAAATGGCCAGCAATATGCCCATGGCAATCTATACCATTCCTGAAGTTTCATATGTTGGCAAAACCGAGAAAGAATTGCAGGCAGAAAATGTCGATTATGTGGTCGGACGCGGTAAATTTAGTGACAGCGCTCGCGGCCAGATCATCGGTGATGAAACCGGTATGCTGAAGCTCAATGTGGAACAAGATTCACAAAGGATTCTCGGTGTACATATCGTCGGTGAATCAGCCAGTGAACTCATCCATATTGGCCAACTGCTCATGAACCTGAATGGTACGGTGACTGACCTGGTCCGCAACGTTTTCAACTATCCGACGCTGGCCGAGTGCTACAAACTGGCAGCGTTGGACTGCCTGAGCCAGATCAAACGCAAGCCCGGCTAACGCCTCTCCTTATGAACATCAAACAGGTGGGCGAACTTCCCATAGCCCTCTTTCTCCAAGGACAATGCGGGAATAAAGCGGAGCGCGGCGGAATTAATGCAATAGCGCAACCCTGTGGGTGGCGGTCCATCGTTAAAGACATGCCCGAGATGTGAGTCGGCATATTTGCTACGTAGCTCAGTGCGAACGAAGAATAAGCTACGGTCTTTTTTTTCGACGATATTTTTGGGCGAAAGAGGCCGGACAAAACTTGGCCAGCCGGTTCTGGATTTGAATTTATCGGTTGAGCTGAACAACGGTTCACCGGAAATAATATCTACATAAATTCCAGCCTGTTTGTTATTCCAGTAGGCGTTATGAAATGGACGTTCCGTATCATCCTTACGTACCACATTGTATTGCAACGGCGTCAATGTCTTCTTCAACTCGCTGTCCGAAGGCCGCTGCCAGTTCGGATGATCCGCCAGATTCCCGGCATGGGCTGGTAACGGAAATATCCACAGAAAAGCAACGGTACACAACCTTGGAAAGTATCTGTTCATGCCATTAGC
>CAZEMN010000168.1:0-3296 GCA_964513335.1 uncultured Zetaproteobacteria bacterium
GCCAATTGCAAAACTCATGAACGGCGATTACCTTCCCCACTCCGGTCCATTTCCGAGCTTGAATTTCACTCCATGGAACCACCATGCAATTAGGGCCTGTTCACATAAAATCCAAACGTAGCGACGCGGTCATTTTTGGGTCGCTGCAAGGCATTTCGAGCGTAGTGTGCTGAATGCACATCAGCGAGAAATAACGCCGCAGCGGCCAAAAATGGACCGTCCCGCAGGGCTGTGCCCGAAATGAGGCCATACGGCGTTGCTCGTCGTTCATTTGGATTTACCAAACTTCTCTCCTCGCGTCTTGCCTGGCCTCATTTCGGACGCAGCGCTACGCTTGGGTTTTATGTGAACAGGCCCTAATTCAACCCCGAAAACGGCCTCGAAGTGGGATTGCCACTCATCCACCCGGAGTTTTGCAATTGGCTCTCTTGTAAACCTTTTGGGTATTTGACCTTATTTACACCTGCCTCCAGCATCCGCACGCACTTTTCCACAAGGAGTAATGGATTGAGTTCGTTCTTCAACCGATTGAGAAAGGGCCTCTCCCGTAGCAGGAATGGGTTATCACAGGCACTGCCAGGGCAGGATTCAAAAAAACTATCCGAGGACCAATGGATGGACATTGAGGATGGTCTGATTATGGCGGATTGTGGCGCGGAAACTGCCGCCTCGTTGATCGCACACGCTAGAAAATCCCGAGTCCCGCTCGGCGCGTTGCGCGTGGCCATGCTTGAAATATTTCCGGCACAGCAACCCGTAGCATGTCCCGCTGACGGCCCGTTTGTGCTGCTGGTTGTTGGTGTCAATGGCACGGGTAAGACCACGACCATCGGCAAGCTGGCAACCAAATTCCGTTCCGAGGGTAAAAAAGTGCTGGTCGGTGCTTGCGATACATTCCGCGCCGCTGCGATGGATCAACTGGCCGTGTGGGTGGAACGCGCCGGAGCCGATCTGGTGCGTCAGGGTGACGGAGCAGATCCGGCGGCGGTGGCGTTTGATACGGTAAGACGCGGTGTTGCCCGGGGTTACGATGTGGTGATTATAGATACCGCCGGACGCGTGCAGACGGACAAGGGATTGATGGATGAGTTGGGCAAGGTGCGGCGTGTTATTGGCAAGGCGCTGGATAGTGCGCCGCATGAAATATGGCAAGTGGTGGACGGCGGTACAGGCCAGAATGCCGTTGTGCAGGTCGAGAAATTCCGTGAGGTTGCAGGCACAAGCGGACTGATTGTTACCAAGCTTGATGGAACGGCAAAGGGGGGCATTGTGCTGCAATTATCGCAGAAATTCGGGTTGCCGATTCGTTATGCGGGCGTAGGAGAGGAACTGGAAGATTTGGTTCCCTTTGATGCGCAGGATTTTGTGAATAGTTTATTGCCCGATTTCAAGGATAGTGTATGAAAAGTTTGTGGAATAACGATGAGGTGGCGGAATTTTCGGATGATCCGTTGCAATTGCGCGTGTACGCCTCACGCTTGCTGGGGCGCGAGCCATCACTGGTTTTACATGGGGGCGGTAACACCTCGGTGAAGACCGTGGCAACGGATATGTTCGGCGATGAAGTCGAGGTGCTGTACGTGAAAGGGAGCGGCTGGGATCTGGCGACGATTGAAGCTGCCGGTTTTGCGCCGGTACGCATGAATGCTTTACTTAAGCTGGCTGTGCTAGATGAGTTAAGCGACACAGACATGGTCAGAGCATTGCGTTCAGCGATGCTTGATCCGGTTGCCCCGAACCCTTCGGTTGAGACGGTTCTACATGCTCTGGTTCCGTTCCAGTATGTGGATCATACCCATGCCGATGCCGTGGTGACCATCACCAACACACCGGATGGAGAGGCGCGTATCCGGGATTTATATGGTGACTGCGTGTTGGTTATTCCCTATGTGATGCCCGGTTTCATACTGGCAAAGGTCATTCGCGATCTGACATTCAATGTGGATTGGGACCAGCTTGAAGGCATGGTGCTGCTGCATCACGGGGTGTTCACCTTTGCCGATGATGCGCAAGAAAGCTACGAACGCATGATCCGGCTGGTTTCCAAGGCCGAAGCTTATCTTGAAACGCATGCGCCGGTTCAATCAGTATCCGCCACCGCCAGAGAGGATATGACCGGACTGGCGCGGTTACGCCAGGCTATCTGTAAGGTGAAAGGGGCCCCCATGGTAGCCCGGCTGGATGCAGGTAACGAAGCTGTATCCTTTTCACTGGATGCAGTCGCGGTTAAAGCCGTTCAGGCTGGTACACTGACGCCCGACCATGTGATTCGCACGAAGCCTGCGCCGTTGATGGTCGGTGATGATATCGATGCATCGGTGGATAGCTTTGCCGGGAGCTATCGGGATTATTTTAATCGTCATACAGATGGTCAATCCGGTTCGGGAGCACTGACTTGTCTGGATGCTGCGCCACGCTGGGCGGTGTGGCCGGGGCATGGCTGTGTCAGTTTCGGGCGTAGCGTGAAGGAGGCCGGGATTGTCGCCGATATTGCGGCGCACACTCGGCCGGCTGTGCTGCGTGCCGGGGTGATGGGTGGCTGGACGCCGGTTGCCCAAAAGGATTTGTTCGGTATTGAATACTGGGAACTGGAACAGGCCAAATTAAAGAAGGACGGTGGTGCGCTGTTGCATCAGGGCAGGGCAGCGCTGGTTACGGGCGCGGCCAGCGGTATCGGCAAGGCATGTGTGGAAACGCTGTATGGACAGGGAGCGGCCGTGGTGGCGCTGGATATGAATCCGGCGGTTGCGGATATGTTTCCACAGCCTGCGGTGCTGGGGCTTGTTTGTGACGTGACCGATGATGCGGCATTGAAAGCTGCTGTGGATGAAACAGTGCGGTATTTCGGCGGGCTGGATATTGTAATTTCCAATGCAGGCATCTTTCCACCCAGCCGTTCCATTGATGAAATGGATACGGCAACATGGGACAAGAGCATGGCCGTCAATCTCACCAGTCATCAGCGGCTGCTGCAGTATTGCGCGCCGTATCTGGCGTTGGGCATCGAAGCCGCCGTGGTAATCGTCGCCTCCAAGAACGTGCCTGCGCCGGGGCCGGGCGTAGCGGCCTATTCCGTGGCCAAGGCGGGGCTGACCCAGCTTGGGAGAGTGGCGGCGCTGGAGATGGCCGGACAGGGAATCCGGGTCAACATGCTGCACCCGAATGCCGTGTTCGATACGGCGATATGGACGGATGAAGTGCTTGCCAGCCGTGCCGGGCAGTACGGCCTGAGTGTCGAGGAATACAGGACCAACAATCTGCTTGGTGTGGAGGTTACATCGCGGCATGTCGCCGAG
>CAZEMN010000169.1:0-3168 GCA_964513335.1 uncultured Zetaproteobacteria bacterium
CAGTGTTACCGACCGGAATTCAATGCCTTTCACCACCTGCCATGGCTTCTCATCCCATTTATCAATGGTGGCGCCCATGAATCCGGCATCCAGAAACACCTTGATGAACGCATGCTCCTGAAATGCGCCGGAAATGCAGCCGCTCCACAATTCAGGATCACGTTGCAAATGTTCGGGTACCTCTTCATCGGATACGATATCAGAAATCGCCACACGCCCGCCGGGCTTGAGCACCCGGAATATTTCATGAATTAGCTGGTCTTTTTCGACTGCGTCTACGAGATTTAAAACACAGTTGGACACCACCAGATCAACACTGTTATCGGCAATCAGCGGGTATTCGCGCCGCTGTTCATGCTGAAACTGCTTTAATACTGTCAGATCACTGCTATTTTTAACCGGATGCTCAGCCAGCCATTGTTCCGTCGCATCCAAATCCAGCGCCAAGTCCTGAATATATCCCTTATGGAAAGATACGCGGTCACCGCCAATTTTTTCAGCCATGTCGGGTTGATGCTTGCGCGCCAAGGCCAACATATCGTCGTTCATATCGATGCCAATCACATGACCCGCATCACCCACCAGTTGCGCCGCCATATAGCAAATTTTGCCGCCGCCACTACCGAGATCGAGCACCGTATCGCCTTGGCGCACATACGCGGACGGATCACCGCAACCGTAGTCCTTCTCGATGATTTCTTCGGGCAACAGCTTTAATAGCTCCGGGTTGTAATTCACCGGACAGCACAAGTCTTCCTGACGCGACTCCGCGCCCTCGGTATAACGATCCAGTACGCTTGCCTGCATGCTCATAGGGTAAACAACTCCTTATCTCTAACCCGCATTATTCATAAATACTGCAGACTAATTGTTTCGCAGTATATCAATAATCCGCTCCGGTTCCATACGTTGCATATAATCCGTATTCACAAACCCATCCAAGATGATGCCGTTCCGGTCAATCACATAGGTGGCCGGCACGGGTAATTCAAAGCTGCCATCGCCGTTCCAGGCCGGAAGATCAATCCCGAACTTCGCGTAGATCGGGCGTAGCGCCTCCGGCAACGTAAACACGATACCGAAACCCCTTGCCACCCGGTTCCCCTGATCGCTCAGTACCGTAAACGCCAACGCATGTTTTTCAGCCGTGGACAGAGTCTGATCCGGTAATTCCGGCGAAACGGCCATCAGTTGCGCACCCAGATCCCTGATTTGAGGCAGCGCCTGCTGCAACGCCTGCAATTCAAGATTACAATAGGGACACCAACCGCCACGGTAAAAACTTAGTACCACGGGGCCATGCTCCAGTGTATCGACAAAGTTGACACGACCGCCATGCGCATCAGTAAGCGTAAAATCCGGCGCGGTATCCCCGGCCTTCAGGCTATGATCCAAAACACCGGATTGTTCCAGCACTTCGGCAGCCTGCTGCATGGCCTGTTGCACATTCGGGGGTGTTTGATTGGACACGTCCTGCTTCAGCTTCTCGATTTGATCCCGCAATGACATATCGGCCTCCTATTCCAGCGCCCCGCCACAGCTGGATCCCTGCCCGGCAGTGCAGCCATAACAATGATCCATCACAACAATCGGATGGCCTTCCATATCTTTACCAATCAGCTCGGAAAGATGCGGGCGGAATTTCCCCTCTCCATGCATGGGCAACCCCAGCATCTGATTGAAATCGCAGTCATAAACGAATCCCTGCCAATCCACACTGATTAGACTGCGGCACATCACGCCATCCAGATTTTCATCCCGGTAGGCATCCTTAAGCAATTGCATGTAGCTGGCGAATTTCCCCCTGGAGATGAGTGTGCTGCCAAAACGCTGGATGGGCATGTTAGTGATGGTGAACAGGTGGTTAAACACAATGCCGTAGCGATGTTTCAGTTCCGCCTTGTAAGTTGCCTCCAGAGCCTCCTGAGCAGGTGGCAGGGTCGGCCCGAGGGGATTGTAAACGAGGTTCAGAGACAACTCCGATCCTTCCTCGCCATAACCCAATGCATTCAAACGTTTCAAGGCATCCATGCTCATCCCGAACACACCTTTCCCGCGTTGCGCATTGACGTTATCTTCCAGATAGCAGGGCAAAGAAGCTACGACTTCCACCTGATTGTCAGCCAGGAATGCCGCCATGTCCTCATAACCCGGCTCTTCCAGAATGGTCAGATTGCAACGATCCATCACCGTAATGCCAAGCGTTCTTGCTCCAGTGACTATCTCGCGAAAATATGGATTCATTTCTGGCGCACCACCGGTTAAATCAAGCGTTTTCACATTCGATGCGGCCAGAAAATCGAGCACAGTTCGAACCGTATTTTTATCCATGATTTCCTTACGTCTTGGACCGGCATTAACATGACAGTGCAAACAGGTTTGATTGCACAGATAGCCCAGATTTACTTGCAGCGTTTCCAATTCCTTACGCTGAATAGCAGGAAAATCAGTCTGTTTCAATAATGGTAAAGTCGCATGCACGCTGTATCCACTCCATTCTTGACCATAACCCGGTCAAGCACATTCTGACGTAGTCGCAAATGACGGCAAGTACTTACGCATCGTGCTATCATTTCGCCATGAACGACAATCCACTTGCACCGAATGTGCAGCATCGTACTATCCAGCCCGCTTTATTCATGAATTGCCGCAATGATCGCGCAGAGATTGGATTTGCCAAGATATTTTTGGAGGGCGAGCCGTACCAATGGGCACGGCCAACCGAGAATAAATACCTTGGCGAATTCAAGATCAAGCTAGGGTGCATGCACATTTGTGAACAAAGTAGGCTAAAATCCACATAAAACAGGGAGGAAAGCATGACCGCCGATGAAGTTGCCCAAGCTGTTCGGGAAGGCCGCAGCCTTACAGGGCAAGACCTGTCCGGTCTGAATTTATCCAAAATAGATTTAAGAAACGCAAAGCTGGCCGGCGCCAATCTTTCCGAATGTAATTTGCAGGGTGCGGATTTGCGTGGTGCGGATTTAAGCGATGCCAATCTATTCAAGGCCGACCTGCGCGGTGCAAGACTCCGGCGCGCCAATCTGACGCGCGCCAACCGCATGCTGGCGAAGATTCGCAAATGGGCGTTAAAGGGAACGTATATTGCCGGCCCCACCGCCTACACTGAAGAATAAATGAGCGCCCGGATTCAGGCCATGCCCGGCA
>CAZEMN010000170.1:0-3140 GCA_964513335.1 uncultured Zetaproteobacteria bacterium
TCTCTTAAACCAGTTTTCCATCGGTCAAGACCGTATGGATACCCCGTGTCACCCGGGCCGGGCCCCGCACGGTGAAGCCCTGTGAACCCCGTCAGGTCCGGAAGGAAGCAGCGGCAGCAGGAGCCTTGCGCGTTGCGGATTCGTCCGGTTCGGGTGGCCGCTTTATTGCCTTATTGAAGAGCCGCTTGCAAAATGCATGAGTGGCGATCCGCTTCGCCACTTTGGCCCATTTGATTCAGGTAGTGTTTCCAGAACTTGCAGTAGCCGGAGATGTCATACATGCCTGCTATCGTTTGCGTTTGAGCCAAATCCAGGTGCCGGACAGGGCGAGCAGAATGAGCAATACAGCGATGGCATCGAATATCCACGGACCGAACCGGCCGAAGAATCGACCGCTGTGCAGATCCAGTAACACCCGCTCCACAGGCAATATCTCACCGCGAAAATGGTGTTGCAATGTCGTTTTGAACTCTGGTGAAATCAGGCTGGGCGATGTCCAGCGGATTACCGATGAATCATTATCCCGGCGTTGCCAGTGTAAAAAGTCCGCATCTGGCTGGTAACGCTCATAGTCGGTTCGTACAACGATAGAATCCGTGGCATCAATGCCAATCTGTTGGATACCCGAAGGCACGCCATCCTTGCCGCGAAGGTAGTCAATTTGTTCTCCATCCGGGGTAAGCAACAGGATACTATCGTTGACAGCGACAACGAACATATCGTTTACAAATATTACACCTGCCAGTTGACGGGAATTTCCTCTGATCTCCTTTTGGTCCAGATACAGATCTTCACCCATCAGTGTGATGTAGTGATCGCCCACAAGAAAGGAACGCAAGTGTTCCGGCGCTTTGATACCATACCAGTCCAGTATCCAGTCAGACTGCACATGATGCCTGTCAAATTTAAACGCGTCCGTGTGATTAAGCAGCAGGCCGGTCGAGGCGAGCAGAAGCACGAAAACGGCGGCGCTGACTCCCATGTACCGGTGCCAGAGGTAAAAAGAGCGTAGCTTGAAGCGCCGTTTTTTATGGCGATGGCGAGACATTCCGCAACCTTCCTGGCCCGGACTGTTCATGAATAGTTCGGACTTCAGCATCCAGATACAGGGCAAGTGCCGCCAGTTTTTTCATGGCACGTACCGACAGGGTGGCGCCGGAAATGCCGTCAATGTGGCGATCGAGGTTCCCGATTTTACCAAGCCGGGCACCTTTGAACTGATCCGTGAAAAACGGGTAACGCACTTCCCAGCCGCGGCTTTCGCGGTAGACGAGCACCTTGATTCGTTCGAGGCGGCCATTGTTCACGATGAGTCCGGCGGTAATGGGTTGCTCCTTGCCGGTTTCTTCCAGTATCCATGCGCTGCGTTGATGCTTGCGCCAGTAACGAACACGCAGGGCGGGATAGCGGTGCCCCAGGATTTTTTTTACGGCATCCTTTCGCTTTCCGGTCAACCAGATGACACCCGTCTCAGGCACCTTGCCCGAGAAGCTTTCCGAAAGGAAATCCTCGGGTGTCTGGTATGCATTGGCCGCCAGCGAGATGTTGCATGCAAAAATCGTGGCCAACAGAAGAAAAACACTTCGCAACATCATCGGATATCTCCTGGAGACAGGCTTCGGTCTCATTCTCTGGTAAGGGATGCGGGGCGCAATAGCGCCTCGCGTAACCGGGCATAGCAGGGCTAGAACTGGTAACCCACGCCCAGGTTGAAGCCATCAAACCTGGCCTTGCCGGAAGGCCCGGCCTGATTCTGATAATCCGCCTTGAGCACAACGTCCGGATGCAGCCAGTAATTCAGGCCCAGGTCAAGTTGGGTAAACCTGGAATCGACGGCATCTCCAGCCTGGTTGTCCCAGCGGTTGTAACGGGCGAACAGTCCCAGTTCGGATGTGATTTTGAATGACGGTTCGATGTACCAGCCTGTTTGTCTGTCGGCGCCGATGGATGCCGGCCCCGGACCGTCCAGTATCCATGTGGCGTACAAGGCCCGTAATCCGAATGGTCCTCTGTTCCAGATGGCGTGGGCTTCCGCCAGTACGGCAGAGCCGGCGGATGGATCCGTGCTCTGGGTAATATCGGATTGGTAATTCACTGTAGCGGCCAGTTCAAGCCCGGCCAGCCCCGTCCATTTTACCCGACCGGTATAGGCAAGGTTGTTGGCTGGCGCTTCACGCACACCTTTGCGCCCCTTGCGCACGACAAAGTTGTTGGCTAGATCGGCCCCTAATCCCGAATGAACGACCAGGTCATAACTTAGGCCTGACGCGAAATGACCATTCAAGCCGATACCTCCCTCCCGCCAGGTGGTCGGAATGATGTTTGTTTCAACCGGATTCCGTTCGACACCGTAAAAAGTTGCTGGCTCGTGCGTTTCGTTGAGGATGCCAACCGGCACCAGCAGCAGGCCTGCCTGGCCGGACAGGTTGTCCGTCAGGTCGTATTCCAGGAATGCCTGTTCCATGGAGATTTCACCGCCGTCCTTGCCTTGACCTGCCTGAGCATGTTCGAGTTCCAGTTCCGACCAGAAGCGAAGGCGGTCATTGAATTCATGGCCCAGGAACAGGATGGCGCGGTGCAAGTCGATTTCTTTCTTGTCCTTGCCCCCGGCAAGTGAGTTGTCCAGATTATTATAGTGCAGTTCCCCGTAGCCGCCGACGGTCGTGCTGCCTGATTTGCCATGGCCGAAAAGGCCGTGCTTGCCGGATGACACCGCCTGTGGTCGCTGTGTTACACCATCTCCGGCCTGCATCTCATCGAGTACCTCACCGGTGGCCTCGACCCGTTCCCGGGTGGTTTCCTGCTGGTTTTTGAGGGCTTTAATCTCACGCTGCTGCTGCTGTATCATGCGCCACATTTCTTCCTGACTCGGCATTTCGGCCGCCATGGAAAGGCTGGCGCTTGTCAGTAATGTTATGGCCAGTCCGGCATTTAAATAATGAGTAAGTTTCAATAAAATTCTCCCTTTTATATCTGTTATCGGCATGATTTTCTCGTTACTGAGGATGCGAACGATACTGATAATGGTTATCAGTGTCAATAAGCTCCCTAGCTAGGAAACGGAATGTGCCAGCACATTTACAAGTTAGGGCCTGTTAACATTAACTAGAATAAGTATAATAGTTACATGAAGTTAACAC
>CAZEMN010000171.1:0-3083 GCA_964513335.1 uncultured Zetaproteobacteria bacterium
CTAATGAACCCCTCGACTTGTAGTCGAGGGTTGTTCAGTGTTAACAGGCCCTAGTAAAGGCCTTCCAATACTTCCCTGAATTGTTCATGCACCTTGCGGCGTTTGATTTTCATGGTTGGGGTGAGCAAACCCTCTTCAATAGTCAATGGCTGCGGACGGATGCAAATACGCCGGATCTGCTCATGCTGGGCCAATCCCTTCAAGTGCTCACTGATGCGGGTTTGCAATGTCTTGCGTAGAATATCAGATTCTGCCAAGTGTTCCCAATCCGTTTCGGGCAGCCCTTCCTTATGCGCCCATGCCATGCAGGCTTCTTCCGCCGGCATGATCATCGCAACCAGATACGGTTTCTGGTCACCATAAACGACCACTTGCTCAATCATTTCCTCGGCCACCAGAAGGCCTTCAATACGTTGTGGTGCAACATTCTCACCACCCGAATTCACAATCAAATCCTTCTTGCGGTCGGTAATGCGTAAATAACCGTCCTCATCCAGTTCGCCGATATCGCCGGTATGCAGCCAGCCTTTCACAATGGCCTCATGGGTTTCTTTTCGCCGCTTCCAGTAACCCGCCATCACATTGGGACCACGGACAAGAATCTCGCCATCATTGGCGATGTTCACCTCCACATCTATCACAGGCTTACCCACTGAACCCAAGCGCCTGTCGTCCACAGGATTAACGCTAATGAGCGGTGCGGCCTCCGTCATGCCATAACCTTCCAGAATGGGCAGCCCTATGGCCCCGAAGAATTCGGCTACTTCCACACTCAGCGGTGCCCCGCCTGAAACCATCAACCTGATTTTGCCGCCAAAACGATCCCGTATTTTCTGCCCGATCAACCGATCCAGCAAACGAAAACGAACACCGGCCCACCATGACACTGTGTTTCCCTGCTTCGCCCCCAACGCCAGAAACTGGCGAAACAGGCGTTGCTTAAAAGCAGACTGCTTGCCCACCTGACCCAGAATCCGGCTGCGGATCACTTCCAGCAATCGGGGCACGGCAATGAGAATGGTAGGTTTGGCTTCAGCCATATTTTTGGCCACGGTATCCGGACGTTCGGCGAATGCGACGGAAATACCGAATGTGTAGGGAAGAAAATGGCTTGCCATGCGTTCCAGTACATGCGCCAATGGTAAAAAAGATAACATTTTGTCATTGGGAACAAATAAAAAAATGCTGGGAATAGCCTTCAGGTTGGCCAGAATATTGCCATGCGATAGCATGACCCCCTTGGGTTCACCCGTAGTACCAGAGGTGTAAACCAATGTTGCCAACGTATCGCGGCCCACGCTTTTCAGACGGGCCTCAAGTCCCGTCACATCCACTTCACCCGCCTCCAGTTCGGTAAACAAACGCAACTTGTCCCCGTCTGCCATCTTTTCCATGACATATACGGCCTTCAGCTTTGGACAGGTATCGGCAACATTGAGCAGATGCCGGGCGACCTTGCCGCCCGATGTTATGGCAATTGTGACACCGGCATCCCGCAGCACATAGGCCATATCCTGTGGACGGTAGGAACAGTACAACGGCACCGTAACCGCGCCAATAGACAGAATGGCATAATCGGCTACCGCCCATTCCGGAATGTTTTCCATCAGGAGCGCCACGCGGTCGCCCGGCTTAACGCCGACTCGTATCAGGCCTGTAGCGACATGGCAGATACGCGAGTATAAATGTTCGTATGTAACAGGAACATAGCCTTGATCTGTTCGGTGCCACTGGGCAGGACGGCTGGGGTGCAGCCTTGCTGTATCAAAAAAAACCGCAGGCAGGCTTGCCGCAGCTTCAAGTGCGATTTGGCGGTCTGCGATCAAGGCTGCTTAATCAGGATTGGGCAGGCTTGGATGAAGCTGCTTCGGCAGCAGTACCTTTTTCGCTAGCCTTTTCACCAACGGCCTCTTCCTTTTTCTTTCTGGAGCGGGGTGTGGCCGTTTTTGTTGTCCGGCCTGCGGTTTTCCGTGTCGGCACCTTCCGGGGTGTTCCCGTCCGCTTTCTGCCCGCAGCGACTTTCTTTGCTTTTGGCTCATCCAGTTCCATGTGTACCAGAAGCGTCATATGGGTAATCACGATCCCCGGAATACTGACAATGGCGGCAAACAAACCGCCAAAAACAACCAAGGCAACGAGGTGCGCAATGCCTCCCCAGAATCCGGAAGCCGCTTGAACAGCTGCTACCTGTGGCCCTGCCACAATGTGACTCAGTCCCCAAGTGATCTGAAGCCCCAGCCAGATGGGGGAAAGGACCAGTGCTGCAACAAACAGCGTTGCCAGTACGCCGCCCAGATTGTAGATCAGCAGTTCCGGCAATCGTTGGCGTAACAGTCTCCATAAAATATCACGCAGAGCGCCGGCATCGGCTTCTGAAATCGCTACGCGGGCGGCGATGTTGAACAGCGCCAACAACAAGGCCATGGCTACCACGGTATTAAGCAGTAGTAGCGGCACACCGGCCAACGCCAGCCAGACCAGCCCAAGCCCCGGAATCCTGGCCAGTGCCAGGATCAACAATTCGGCCAGCAGCAACGCCAGAAGGCCGCCTACCGCCCAGGCCGGTAACAATAGAAGAGACTGGATACGCGACCATGCAAAGCACATAGCCTGCTTGGTATTCGGGATGGGTTGTCCCTGCATGCCAACATGTACTTGCCGGGCCAGCGCCGTCAGGCCAAACAATGTCCATAACAGGCATCCAACCCCACCGATAAAGCGAAGGAATATATCGCCGACGCCGGAAGCGCCGCTCATGCTGAAAACACCATAGATGACCACCGCGATAATAATGGTGCCTGCCATGGTGATAATGAGTGAAGGTTTCAGGGCGCTACGAGCGCCAGCCATGATTTGATCCTGATTAAAATAACGCAATGAACTAATCCTCCCGCCCACTATGTGTGATAGACATATGAGAACCTGATGTCTTCATCAGACAGTGTAGAGGGTCATACAGTAAGCGCAAGGAGGGTGGTAGCGGTGGTTTGACCTTACGCACCTACTGGGTCTAATGTTTCGCTCATGTATATGCAAGGGAAGGGACACATTTGTATTGTTGGAGGCAGTGGTTTCGTCGGGCA
>CAZEMN010000172.1:0-3013 GCA_964513335.1 uncultured Zetaproteobacteria bacterium
GAACAGGCTATGGAGGTTCATGATGCGATATACTAATACCTTCATAAATAAAACCATATGCAGCGAGCCGCCGGGTGGTCAGTCCGCAAGGCGCGTCGGCGCGAGCATAACACGGCTATGGTAAGCCGACGCAACGTAGCGGATGGCCGCTCGGCGGCTCGCCCGAAGGGAGCCCCACAGGCGGTTCGGATCAAGGCGCGGTGCGCAGGGAATGGTGTATCCCTTGCCAAGCGCCGTAACGCGGAGCCGGGCCACCTGTGGGGCTCTGCATGTGGCTTTATTTATGAAGGTATTAGCACCCTGCTTTTGGTTTCCCTATTTCTGTTTTATCCTGCAATGGCTGCAACGTCCGACCCGCTAACGCCACAGAATCATGTGGAACAGGCAACCTTTGCAGGTGGATGTTTCTGGTGCATGCAACACCCGTTCGATAAGCTGAAAGGCGTTATATCCACCAAAGCGGGTTATACAGGCGGGCAAAAAAACCAACCAACCTATAACGAAGTTTCCGCCGGAGGCACGGGCCATGCTGAATCGGTGCAGATTGAATTTGATCCGTCGAAGATATCCTATCAACAATTGCTGGATGTGTTCTGGCGGCAAATCAATCCGACTGACGCAGGCGGTCAGTTTGTGGATCGCGGCAGCCAGTATCGAACGGTCATTTTTTATCACAGTGATAAACAGCGCCAACTGGCCGAGCAATCCAGGGATGTGCTGGAAACATCCGGTCGATTCGGTAAACCAATAGTCACCCGGATTGTTCCAGCAGCCACATTCTGGCCAGCGGAAGAATATCACCAGCATTATGCCGACAAGAATCCCCTTCGCTACCAATTCTATCGTTATCATTCCGGTCGCGATCAATACCTTGACCGCATCTGGGGCAAGCACGGGGAACATTAAAGAAAGTCTGAAAAACTACGTCCCTGTAGTTTTTCAGAGCATCCTAAGCAATCCCGCCACACACGCCGGGCAAAAAAACGGGCCAGCATGTGCCGGCCCGTTCATGCTTATGGCAGTTACGTCTAATTACCTGTCCGCTGCCCTGTCCGGTTGCAAGAACAGGTAGGTCAATCCACCCTGAACGCCCCAGCCTTTGGTGGCCACCACACCCAACGGTTGCAACGATACACTGCCGTCGCCACCACCAATTAGTGCACCACCGCCGCCACCGCGACCGATTGAAAACGAGCCGCCGGCACCACCGTACTTGCCGGCCATCTTGTATGAACCCTTCTTGAAATCAGCTGCCATGACTATATAGGCGAATTCCGCTTCACGGTTGACATGCAGATCAATGCCAAGACCAATGCCGGTTTCGCCCCTGTAATGTTCCATTTCACCGGCCGAAGATGTAAATGTGCATTTGACATCCACTGTGGAATGCAGCAACAGGTTCGTTCCTGTACCGGGGATTGTCTGGCATTTCAATTCACCAATCTTTCCACCCCCCGTTGTTTCCGCCGGTGCGGCCAATAACTGCTGTGCCGGCATGGCAGCAAACGCAACCATTCCCAACACAATCATCATGATTTTTTTTCTCATCATCATCCTCCTTGCCATGGCACGAGCCCTGGGTTTTTGCACACCATGGCCTGCCATGCATAATAGTATTTTAGATAAAAATTATCACAGATGTAAGGTCTGCCATCTATTTTACCCATGGCAGGCTGTCGAATCACGCCGGGAGATGCTTACATATCAGGAAATATCCAAAAAAAGTGAGTCCATGCGCTTTTTTACGTACGCAAAGGCAAAAACCGATATCTTTTTTCACACAACAGACAGCCATGCCTTATGCTTATGATCGCGGCCATACACCACATCAAAATACATGGCTTGCAACTGCTCTGTTACAGGACCACGGGAACCCGAACCAATCCTGCGTCCATCCACCTCACGAATGGGCGTCACCTCGGCCGCAGTACCGGTAAAGAATGCTTCGTCCGCCACATAGACTTCATCGCGCGTAATGCGTTTAACTACCACCTTGAAACCTGCTTCTTCGGCCAACTGAATCACCGTCGCGCGTGTAATGCCGTCCAGTGCACTGGTTAAGTCCGGTGTGTAGATCACATCATCCCGCACCATGAAGATATTCTCGCCACTGCCCTCGGCTACAAAACCCTCTGTATCAAGGAACATTGCTTCGTCGTAGCCATCGCGCTGTACTTCGGAAAGCCCCAGCATGGAATTGATATACTGTCCATTCGCCTTGGCCTTGCACATCGCGATATTAACATGATGGCGGGTATACGATGATGTTTTAATACGGATACCATTATTGATGCCATCATCTCCCAGGTAAGCCCCCCAGTTCCACGCAGCGATCATCAGATGCGTCTGTAAATTGTCGGCACGCAGGCCCATGCCTTCGGAACCATAAAATGCCATAGGCCGGATATAGGCCGAGTTCAGGCCATTTTCGCGCACAGCGGCTAGCTGCGCTGCATTGATTTCATCCTTGGAAAATGGCATGGCCATGTTCATGATATGCGCCGACCGGAACAAACGATCTGTGTGGGCTTGCAGGCGGAAAATTGCCGTGCCGCCTTCAGCATCGTAAGCACGCACTCCCTCGAACACACCCATGCCATAATGCAGGGTATGCGTCAGCACGTGCACCTTGGCATCACGCCACGGCACCATATCGCCGTCAAACCAGATCACGCCATCACGATCCGCAAAATTTGGCATTGCTTTGTTCACTCCTTCCTCCAATAGTTATAGTCAGACTATAGAGCTAATCGCAAAAGTCATGTGTGGCTATTGGCTCTAACCCGCATTATTCATAAATACTGCCATGCCCTTGCTTGTTCCTTTGTTCGCAACGAATCCCTCGTCGGTCGTCCGTATACATAGCTACGGCCTCCTTCCTCGGAATCCGTTGTGAACAAAGGCCCGGCACAATCATCACGACGATTCATGAATAATGCGGGCTAAAGCTCCGGTCGGGCAGCCATACTGAGGCAGGAGCACGTGATCGACAAGGCTTCCCGCACAGTACTAG
>CAZEMN010000173.1:0-3000 GCA_964513335.1 uncultured Zetaproteobacteria bacterium
CTACCTTGACACAGACGATCAGGCGAGGAGAGTGTTAGTCGACTTTTCGAACGAGCGTGGATCGGACGGAGGACGAGTGCTATGAAGCAAAGAACCACACGGCAGTCAGCCACCCTATTCTTGGGCGTATGCCTTTGGGTGTTATCGGGGTGTGTGCCTTGGCAGCAGCCGCAAGCACCGGTTCCTCGCCCGTCACCGGAACACCAGGAACGAAAAGCACAAAGGCCGTCGATGCAATCTGCGCCATCGGCGCGGTGGATTCTACAGCGGTATACTGACCTCCCCATTCCGAAGGGTTATACGCTGCGGGCGAATGAATCGTTTGTTTTCATGCAAGGAGGGTTGAGAAGTGCAGATCTCAAGTATACAGGACCCCTTTCAGTATCCGATTTGATCCGCTTTTATCAGGACTCAATGCCGGCAAATGGCTGGCGTTTCCTGAGGATGACCGGAGTGAGGATGAAAACCATCACGTTCTTCAAGGGAACGGAACTCTGCGAAATTATCATCATGGCTCCAATGTCCGAGTCTACACCGCCCGATACAGAAGGTATGGCTCACCTACATATCAAGCTCAACCCGCGCTGACGGAGGTGCCCAACATGAAGAAAACATCGACTATCGGACTGCTTGGGGCCGTTCTTGTTCTCATGACAGGATGTGGATTTTTGGATATTTGGAAAAAGCCACCCCCTCCTCCTGTGGCTACGCAGGCCCCCGTTGTGGGAAGCCAGTGGCTAGGCACGCGTTTTGAGGACATTCCGATTCCACAGGAATTTACGTTGGATTATGAGGCCTCGTACTTGAACGTGTCGGAAGCGGGTCCCAGAGTGGCGGACCTACGATATACAGGGAAGACGTCCCTGACGGACGTGCTATCCTATGTTCAGCGCGGAATGCAAGAAGCGGGCTGGCGCTCGACCTCTTTGACCGGAGTGGCGATCAAGTCGATGCGGTACGTCAAACAGGATGAGGAATGTGAAGTAGTCATCCACAAAGGCGGCGGGAACGGAAGCATCATCATGGTTCGACTGCACCCTCGACCGTAGATCAAGATCGATGGGGTCCCCTTTTACCTGATCCGCCAGCACAACGCTGCATACAGCCGATGCAGCGGGAGATGTTTGCCGCCCAAGCCAGGAGCATGATGGACAAATTGTTGGCGGAAACATGCTAAATGCCCATGGTCTTCTAGCCTTGACATGCCACCCTGTTTGGGCTTCGATACGAATATATACAAGGGGAGGAACTATGCCAATAATGTTTAAGAAAATGTGCAGTTTATTCATGATTGTTTCCTTGTTGATGATCAGTCTTCCAATGCCCCAAGCCTATGCGGCCATGGTTGCTACCGAGCAGGTCGTGCAAACGCAGTCAGCAGAACATGAACGCAATCAGATTCTGGTTTTTATGGAGCAGGCTGAGGTGCAACAGCAATTGCAAAACTTGGGCGTGGATACTGATGAGGCCAGTCTTCGTGTCGCTAACATGACCGATGCTGAAGCTCATATGTTGGCTGGCAAGATTGACCAGCTTCCAACAGGTAGTGGTGCCGTAAGTACGCTGATAACAGCACTTCTCGTCATATTTCTTGTGTTGTTACTTACCGACATCATCGGTCTTACGGATGTGTTTCCGTTCGTGAATTCCCGATAACCATCAGCCTTTTGGCAACGAGCTATGCATTGCGCGCCCGCCTGACTGCGGGCGCGCTTTTTTTTGTATTGCTAGGTGGATGTGCGACTCCGCAAACCAGGGCGCTGCTACGGGACAAGCCGCTGGCGCTTGCTTCATCAGCAGAGCTTGCCAGCGTGCCGTTCTTTCCACAGAGCAAATACCAATGTGGTCCTGCCACCCTGGCGATGACGCTGAACTGGGCTGGCGTGGATGTTACGCCTGATCAACTGGTGCCAGAGGTCTTTATTCCCGGGAAGAAGGGAAGCTTGCAAGTGGAGATGATGGTTGCAGCCCGCCGCCATGCCACTCTGGCCTATGTGCTAGAGCCTGAACTCTCGGATATATTGACTGAGATCAGCGCCGGTCATCCCGTCATCGTGTTCCAGAATCTCGGCCTTAGCTGGTATCCCGTTTGGCACTATGCTGTGGTTATCGGCTATGATCTGAATAGTCGGCACATCATATTGCATACAGGCACAGAACAGCGGCGCACGGTCTCACTCACAAAATTTGAACACACATGGGCACGTGGGGGATATTGGGCCATGCTGACCCTGCCTCCCGGTCGTTTACCACAGACTGCCAGGGAGATCCGTTACCTGAAGGCCACGATAGCTTTGGAAAAAACAGGCAAGTTTCAGCAGGCAGTCCAGGCATATGAGGCGGCGCTCGTGCGTTGGCCAGTCAGCCTGTCGGCACAGATGGGGCGAGGGAATGCATATTATGCTCTGGGTGACATACGAAAGGCAGAACATGCCTTTTTTCAGGCTACATTAGACCATCCCAAGGCAGCCGCCGCCTTTAACAATCTGGCCCAGACCTACTCAGATCAAAAACGCTACCGGGAAGCCCTGGCCGCTGCTGAATCTGCAGTCAGGCTGGATCATGCCTCTACCATTTACCAGGAAACGCTGAAACAGATTCGGATTTTAATCGAAGATAAATCTGCAACACACTGATTTCTGCTCCGACAACCTGATGGATGATTTAGATCAGGCCAGCTTACGCTACTTTGCCATAAAATGAGATTCAATTATCTCACACCCGATCAGCATAGAAGATACTCAAAAATGGGATGTGCTGGCAAAGACCAGTGGGCATTACCGCCATGAAAGATCTGGTGCATGGAGGTTTCGTGGTAAGCAGAATTCGTTGCTTTTAAGCCCCACTGAAATTTTTACTCCTTCTTCGCTGACGGTGCTGCCATTCAAACAGCCCACCAACTAGGCTTGTTGAACCGTTGTTACGGTCCGCCAGCAAGCTTAAATAAATTCGACAAATGATTAGGGCCTGTTAACACTAATTGATGTTATCGACGATAAG
>CAZEMN010000174.1:0-2977 GCA_964513335.1 uncultured Zetaproteobacteria bacterium
TGGTGGAGGCGGCGGGAGTCGAACCCGCGTCCGAAAATCATCAGCTCACAGATCTACATGCTTAGTCCATTCAAACAGCACCCGATGAAAACTGAACGGACAAGGCATCCATCAGGTCGGTTCGTAAAAGTTTAACTCCTTCGCCACGAGCCTCCAGCAACCAGAGCGATCCCATCTAAATGACCCCGGATTCCCAATGGATGGGCACCTCGAGAGCGGGGTAACTTACGCAGCGTAAGCTAGTTCTACGTCGTCGTTGGCAGTTAATTGCCGTTGGCCTTATTACGGGTAAGCCAACCCGGCATGCACCATGAGGGTCAGCATCTCCGTCGAAACCGGGACGCCCCCATATCTAAACTTCAATGATACTCTCTTGCGGAATATAGACAAGCCTCTGTCTCCTTGCAGAAAAGTTCAGGACTCCGCCTGCAACGGGGGCCGATGAAGGCGCAAAAAGAAGCGTTCGATCAACACCCGCTTGGTAAACCCGCGTGATGCAAACAACCTTCGCGCAATTGCCTGCGTCAAAGCGGAGGGAAGCAAGCCGCTCAAGTCAATAAAGGAAGGCTGCCCAAAGCGGGCCTGCAGCAGATCCTCATAACGAGAAAGCTGTGCCGCGGCGTATTTTCCGGCACAACTGGATACAACTTGTGCGGCAAGCAGACCGGACTCTATAGCAGGCCGGATACCTTCGCCGCTCTCCTTATAGGCAAGGCCTGCGGCATCGCCAATCAGCAGCATGCCATCGTCCGTCCGCTTGCGTCTGGCCTGTCCATAGACGAGATAGGCATGCCCCTTGAAGGACCGCGTGATATCCCATGGAATACGGCCCGTTTCCTGCAGCCAGACACAGAAGTCGGCGACATGTGCCGAGAGTTTGTGGCTGTCCCGGCGGCCAAGGCCGATATTCAGGAAATCGCCTTTGCGAAAAGACCATCCGTAGCCCTGCATATCCGGACAGAAATACAGCTCGGGCATCTCCCCTCTCACCGGACAGCTTTTGCGCTGCGCTGCGCTCATCTCGAACTCGGTTTCCTGGGCGGCAATCACCGGCTCATTGCGTGGCACCTCGCCAAGCAGACGTGCTACCGGGCAGAAATGACCGCCGGCACCGATCAACAACCGGGTCTGGATGTGCCCGTTTACGACCCACCCCTCACTGGTTCGCTTAATGTCTTTGGCTGATTCACCGAGATACAGGCGCGCACCGGAGCGATCAAGCAGATAATGATCGAATTCGCAGCGCCGGATGCCATAGCTGACCGGCTTATCGTAAGATGTTTCCAGCGCGGAGCCGCCGATCACACCGGTGCGAAAGGCGCTGATTGGCTGCAATACCCTCTCTCTGGCATATTCCTCTGGCTCGATATTCAGGGACTGCAACACCTGCGGCGTAACCCAGCCGGTGCATACCTTATCGCGTGGAAAGCGACTCTTGTCCAGCACACACACATCAAGGCCCGCCTGCCTGAGCTTCCAGGCACAAGTGCTGCCGGCCGGGCCGCCGCCAACAATCAGGACGTCACAGGATTTCATTCGGCCTATCGAGCCTTAATTATGATAAAGATGTGCGCGCGTCCAGGGAACGTCGTTGTTGCGCTCGCGGTTAAACAGCACTTGGAACAGTTGCAGATCGCCGCTGGCGAAGGCAGCGCTGCATCCGCCCAGATACAGCCGCCAGGCGCGGACAAACGGGGCATCGTACATATTCTCCACAGTATCGCTGGCATCATCAAAGCGCTCCAGCCATTCCTTCAGTGTCTTGGCATAATGCAGCCGCAGATTTTCAACATCGAGGACGGAAAGGTCATGCGGCTCAAAAATGTCAATCATTTCGCACAGGGACGGGACATAGGAGCCAGGGAAAATCCGCTTTTCAATCCATTCGCCAATTGGCAGCGGCCTGCTGCGCCCGACGGAATGAATCAGGCCCCGGCCGCCCTCTTTCAGACTGCGGTCAATCACCGCACCCAGCGTCTCATAATTTTCTCTGCCCACATGCTCGAGCAGACCCACTGAGGCAAAGACATCATACTCGCCCCTAATATTGCGGTAGTCGTCTTCTATATATTCCACCCGGTCATCCAGCCCCTCGGCCAAGGCACGCTCCTGTGCATATTTGATCTGCTCATGGGAGATGTTATAGGCCCTGACTTGAACCCCATAGTGGCGGACCATATGGCGGGCCAGAGCGCCCCAGCCGCATCCGGCTTCGACCACCGTCTCCCCCGGCTTAAGCCGAAGCTTGCGGCATACATGATCCATTTTCTTTAGCTGAGCGGCCTCTAGCGTATCCGAGTCAGTGGTGTAATAAGCGCAACTGTAGACCAATTCCTTATCGAGCCAGAGTCTGTAGAAATCGTTACCAATATCGTAATGGCGGTGAATGTTCTCGCGTGATCTGGACAGCGTGTTGGCACGCATGCTTGGAAGCAAGCGCATCACTTTTGTCAGCATGCTGACATCAACACCTACGGGCATGGCACGGAGAAGAGCTTCCAGGCACGCGATGAAATCGCCTTCTACCTCGATAGAACCGGCAGAAAATCCATCCCCGAAGCTGAGATTTGGGTTGAGTAGCATATTGATAAAACTCTTGCGGTCATGGATCACGATACGGCCGACCGGTTCGGCATCCGAGGCATAGACATCAACACCATCCCACAATGCGAATGGCACGGGTGGGTTACCAATCGTGTTGAGAAACTTTCTCAGTGCCCACCTGTCAAAGACCGTCACCGTACCTGACTGTCGTACCTTAGTTGTCGTACCTGCCACTATTTGACTCATCCAGCTATCATCTTCCCCCATGATCCGACCCGGCCAGTCTGCCAGTCAACTGGGCTATAGACAAACGAAAAACGGGGCTTGGTCTAGCATTGTAGCATCGGCCCGTGACGGGCTACGCCTTCGTTTTGATATATGATGTGGATGAAACTCGCATTGTTCCGATCTTCCTGAATTCATATTGGGGCTC
>CAZEMN010000175.1:0-2913 GCA_964513335.1 uncultured Zetaproteobacteria bacterium
TTTGTTGATGGCTTCAATGGCCTGCAATGCCTCACGGCAGGATTTGGTAAGCCGGTGATTATTGGTGGACAATGCGTCTTTGAGTTTTTCCTGTAATTCCGGAGTGCGGGCTATCAGCTTTGGCAGGAAATGTGCATTGGTCATGAAAAACGGACACAAAAGACAGGCGTCCAGCAAATAACAGGGGCCTTTTTTGCGGCAGAATCCATAGGGCAAAACCTGCACGTTTACACTTTGAATTATTTCCTCTTGAGGCAAATCTGCATCCGTCGCATCGGCTGCGATGACTGTACCCTCCCGATCCACCATGGTGCCAGAGAAACTGGCGCTGCGTTCGTCATGGCTGGCCAGTTGCCAATGGCCGTCTTCAGTTTGCTGGATACCGGGCCATTGCCACAGAAAAAGTTCGGCCACATGGCGGACTGCGCTCACGGGATCGCTATACTCAAGCCAGTCAGCTACCAGTTTGGCGGCATGTCCGGCGGGTGTTTGCTCATGTGCGGTGAAATCCATCTGATGTCCGCCTTGCAAGCGGAGAACGGGAATGCCGTGTATGGAGCGTGGTGAGTCCGTGGTGAGCGATACGCCGACACGCTCCATTTCACCACCACCGAAAGGCACATCACAGTCATATTCGCCGAGGAATAGCTCGATATGGTGCGTTTCAGCAGTGATATCAAACAGGTTTTGTCCTTGCATATGGCTCCCTGACAGCAAGCTTGTTTTCCGTCCGACAGGCAATGAAGGACAAGCGTAATTTATAGCATATTATGACCGGATGAGAAGCGTCAATCGTATCGCAAGGTCACCAGCATGCACAAGCAGTGAATCCGGGTTGATGCGGGCGCCATTGAAGCGTACGCCCCAGTGCAAGTGTGGTCCGGTGGCACGACCGGTCTGGCCTACTTCACCAATTGTTTCTCCGGCTTTGATCCATGCACCCTTATGCACATGCAGGCTCTTCAAGTGTGAATATACCATGACCAGCCCTCGTCCATGCCCTATGACAATCGTATTGCCGTTCAGGAACATGGATTCAGCCAGAAGTACGCGGCCAGCCAGAGGACTGATGATGGGCGTGCCTTCAGGTGCGGCGATATCCAGTCCTGCATGGGGAGATCGCGGTTCGCCGTTGACATAGCGCCTTGCCCCGAAAGGGGTTGAAACGAGGCCATGAACCGGCCACTCGGCAATGCTGATATCCGGTGTTGCATTTACTTGTATTACATAGGTTCTTCTGATGGCCGTCTGATCAGCGCGGATACGAGCCAGAGCCTTGGCATCGAAAATCGCCATCTTCTTTTTCACTTCGATTCGGGAGATGCGGAACTTGCCTTGACTGACATGTAACTGACCGGATTCTTTCCGATCTTCCGATGTCCAACGAAGAGGATAATTGCCGGGTTTCTGGCCCAGGTCAACGCCAATCCACCCGATCCAGCGGGCTTTGGAGACCATCTTGACCGGCCAGCTTTTTCCAAAGCAGTGAAGGCTGACGTGTTGACCGGTCAGCACCGTTTCCACACGAACGACATCACCCTGGATCGCATGCCATTCCTGGGCTGTTGCATGCTGCATACCGAGTGTCACATTCAGTATAAGCAATACAAGGAATGCTCTGAATAAACTCGAAAGAAACACATATGCTCTCGTCATGATAAAGCATCCACGGACTTGACCTGGGTGTGTACGTCGCCGTCCTGAAAATGCACGCGCACGGCATCACCCGGTTTTACACGAGCAGCATGTGTGAGTATCTGACCATCCGGGCCATAGCTGACGGTGTAACCACGTTTCAATACGGCTATCGGATTTAATGCTGCAAGACGCCCCTGTTCCTGTTCGAAGCGTTGCCTTGCCAGTTGTATCTGTTTTGAGGTAAGCAGGCAAAGGGACTGGTGTTGCCGTTCCACATGCATACGCCATGCATCATGAGCGCGGGTCCAGGCATGTTGTAAACGAATGTTCTGGTTGTTCAGGCCTTTTTGGGCATCGGCCAGCAAATGGCGCATTAGTTGTTGTAACAGGGCAATTCGTGGCATCTGTTTGCGCAGAGTTTCTCTGTCCGGACAGGCGATTTCGGCAGCGTTGGACGGTGTGGCGGCCTGTTTGTCCGCAGCAAAATCAGCGAGACTGATGTCGATCTCATGTCCAATGCCGGTGATAACAGGGATATCACACTCGACAATGGCGTGAACCACAACTTCTTCGTTAAAGCACCATAAATCCTCCGGGCCACCACCGCCACGTACCAGCAGTATCACATCAGGTTTGTTCTGCATGTTCTGTAAACGTTTCAGAGCGCGGGCGATTTGTGATGCGGCGGCATTCCCCTGCACCAGGGTGGGCGACAGTGTCAGTTGCAGCCATCCGGGACGGGTGGAAAGGACTTTTTTTACATCCTGCAAGGCGGCGGCCGTTTCCGAGGTGACAATGCCGATATGGCGGGGCAGGGAAGGGACCGGACGTTTGTTTTCGGGCGCAAACCATCCACGTTCGGAAAATTCTTTCTTGCGCCGCTCGAATTCAATGGCCAGCGCACCGCTTCCGGCAAGTTCCAGACTGGAAACAATGAGTTGATAACGACCCTGCGGTGGATAAAGAGAAATATGCCCGGTGAAGATGTATTGCTGGCCCTCCTCCGGCAGCTGGGTGAGGCGCTGAGTGGCTGATTTCCATATCACGGCTGAAAGCGTTGCGCCCTCATCCTTGATGGTGAAATACATATGTCCCGATACTTGCCGGTTCAGGCGCGAGATTTCTCCCAACACACACACACTGGAAAAGCCCTGTTCAAGCACCTGTTTGATGCATACGGTCAATTCACTGACGGAAAGCGGTTGTTTCTGAGGGGGAACGTTCAACATGGGGTGATGCTAATCGGGCTTCAAATATCTATCCATGCCGGATTAG
>CAZEMN010000176.1:0-2898 GCA_964513335.1 uncultured Zetaproteobacteria bacterium
CGCGGCTTACCGGGCCTTCAAAGAAACGGGTAAATGAAGTCTCCGGTTTCGTGCTAGATCGCCTGATACACGGTGCTGAGGATGCAGCCGATAGCCCGCTTGCCAACATGCGTCAGCATCTCAACGAAAACGCCACACCACCGTCGGCGGCGCTGGCGCCGTTGCTGGATGCTGCCGAAAATATAGACCAGACGCTGGTTCAGCCTGAACCGGAAAAGGACGATGCGGTGCAATACACCTGGCCGGAGTCCGTCAGGGATGTAAGGGATCATGCACAGGCCATCCTCAAAGGCGCTCCTTCCGCGTTGCACCAACCCATCCTGGATGCGCTGGCCAGCGCCAGTAATGTGCAGAATCCGTTGGGCTACCTTGCGGGCCTGGTGGAACGCGCAAGAAAGGGCCTGTTTGTGGATATGAAGGCTCAAAGCCGTAAGCAAGCCATGGAGGCGGAAGCATTGTCCGACGCGCTGGAAGTTGCGCGCCAAGCGTTGGCGGCAGGCAGGCGCGTCACGATCCGTGGCCATGACATCGAGGAGATTGTGGCGTCAGGGCTTATCAAACGAAGTGACCGGGATGGATATTTCCAGGCGTTTTCCATCGGCATCGGACCTGAGGACATTGATATTCAGGGTTCCGGATAAGCAACCTTCATACTGGTTCAGCCTGAACCAGCAGATATTGCATGCCTGTAAAACAGGCAATCCATTTTCTGATAGGGCCTTAGATACAGGGAAAACCTGAAATACCTGTGGATAGACCCTTTTCACCTTGTCCGTGCAAGCTGAGTAAAGATTCTTTACACCCCCATGTAAAGATCATTGAATCAATAAACTTTACACAAATACCCATAGACCATAGTAAAAACCATAACCACAACAACTACCGTGAAGCGCTGGTTCAGCCTGAATCAGCGGAAAACTTCTCGCAGGCCGTGTTGTCGTAAGGAATGAAGCAACCCCGGAAAAACCGCCGTCTGCCAGCCGGCAGGTTTCATGCGGTGCCGATCCTTACGCATATCCTTTCGCCACGGACAAGACGAGGAGGCCATCATGGCGGATGTGCAAATGCCGGGTTCACTGGCCGGTGCGGCAAGTATTGAGATTCATACCAGGCAGGGATGGAGGCTGGTGTACAGCCGAAAGTCGGACGGCAGTCCATCGCCGATGACAGGCCTGCTCCGCTTTGCGGCGCGCATGAACATCATCTGGGTCGCCGCCCGGGCGGACGATCCGTTCGCCGACTGGTTTCTTGAGAAAACGTATCACGCCATCGAATCGGCGAGGATGGAGATCGGCGACCTGCACCGCATACTTGCCGCCCATTTCCAGCACGGGAAACAGAAGGGCGTAGACGTAAACGTGGCGGCATCCAGCACCCCGGTCAGCGTGCCGCTTCAGTTTTCCACCCCTTACGGCTTCATGGGCGCCTACCTCGTCTCCGAGTGCGATGAACTGATCCGCGCCTGCTACACCTGCCGCTATGTCGGCCTGATCTCCTATGCGAAAAACGAACAGAACATCCGCCGCGCCATGCGCCTGGTGCTGCACACCTTCGAGCTTCAGCGCGAATACAGGTTCCATGGCGTCACGCGCGAAGACGCCCGCGCCGCGAATGCGAAGTGGAACCGGGCCGTGACGGAGATGGGGAGTCCACCGCCCGAGATCATCGCCGGCCGCAGGCCCAGGGTGTCGCCCCGCATCAGCGATGGCTCGGTTGAAGCGGAGCAGGCTGAGACGGCTGAGGAAGTAACCGACTGACCTGATACATTGTCATCCTGAGTTGTGCTAAAATGAGCATGGTATGTCGGAAATATATCGACTTAACATGATGGTATGTGCATTATGTTGCCTCCGTAAAATATAGAGCTTGAGTTGGCGAACAGGATGAAGGGATGAATGAACCGATCCGAAAGATGATCCCGTATGAGGAATTCGATTATCAGACGCTCCTTGGCGCACTGAGGGGATATGCCCGCCCGCGGGACAGGATCACGACCCTGTTGCGCAAGGGAGTCATCATCAGGGTCAAGAAGGGGCTCTATGTATTTGGCGAGCATGACCGCAAGCGCCCTTACTCCCGGGAAATCCTGGCAAACCTGATGTATGGCCCTTCGTATATCTCTCTGGAGTACGCGCTCCAGTACTACGGGCTTATACCGGAGCGGGTGGAGGCGGTGACATCGGTAACCGTTGGTCGTTCACGGAAGTTTTCCACCCCCGTGGGATTGTTTGTCTATCGCATGATTCCCATGGCCGCGTTCCGGACAGGCATGGACCGGGTGGAGATGGAGGATGGGCGCTCGTATCTGATCGCGGTGCCGGAGAAGGCGTTGGCCGACAAGTTGCGCGCTGACCGGGTATCCATACGTACGCAGAGGGAGCTGCAATCCTGGCTCTTCGACGATTTACGTATGGATTCGGCTGCAATACAGGAAATGCAACCGGCGAGACTGGAAGAGTATGCCAGCCGTTATCGCTCCAGGAAGATACTGTTGTTGAGCAGGTTGGTTCGCCGCAAGGGGGGCAATATCCATGCATGAGGCTGTCGCAAGGATGTTGTCGAAATACGAGTGCAAGAGCGCGGAAGACTATACGCATGCATTACGCGAAATCATGCAGGAGATCGCCTTGCTGGGCCTGTGGCGAAGCAAGTTCTTCGAGCATGCGGCGTTTTACGGCGGAACCGCGCTGCGCATCCTGTATGGGCTGGACAGATTCTCGGAGGATCTGGACTTCTCCCTTTTGTCGCCCAAGCGTGACTTCGATATCGGCCGGTACAGTCTTGCCCTGGAAGAGGAACTGCGCGCTTTCGGTTTCGATGTCCGGGTGGAAAAAAGGAACAAGGTTGTGGCCACCGCCGTACAGTCAGCATTCCTCAAGGCCAACACATTCAATGAAC
>CAZEMN010000177.1:0-1285 GCA_964513335.1 uncultured Zetaproteobacteria bacterium
ACCATGGCCGGATCAACGCCGCGTTCGAAGCGCATTGATGCCTCAGACACCATGGCGTAAACGCGACGCGTTTCGCTAATCCGGGCCGGGCGGAAAAAGGCTGACTCCAGCACGATACGGGTGGTGGTTTCGCTCACACCGGACGGTTCCGAACCCATAATACCAGCCAGCGCAATCACGCTGCTGTTATCGGTCACAACCAGATCGCCCGCATTCAGTTTTAACTCTCTCCCGTCCAGTGCGGTAAAATTTTCACCGGTAGTGGCGGAACGTACACCGATCTTCCCATCAAGCTTGTCGGCATCGAAAGCATGCATCGGCTGACCAAGGTCGAGCATGATGGTGTTCAACACATCGACAATACCGTTGACCGGACGCATGCCTGCCATAATCAAACCGGCCTGCATCCAGGCAGGAGAATCGGCCACTTTGACGCCTTCGATGCTCCTGGCCATATAAACGGGACAATCCTGTTCTGCGGACACGGACACGGCTGGCGCTGCAATAGAAGAATCGACACTGATGTCAGCCAATTTGATATCCGCCAATGGCAAGCCTGCATCCGCCGCCAGATCACGGGCAAGGCCGCGCACATTCATGCAGTCGCCACGGTTCGGCGTAATGGAAAGATCGAACACCGCCTCTTCAAATTCGAGATGCTCGCCGACTTCCGCACCGATCGGCGCATCTTCCGGCAGAATCAATAGTCCGGCTGCGTCTTCGGCCAGCCCCAGTTCCACCTCGGAGCAGCACATGCCGCAACTGACCTCACCACGAATCTTGCCCTTCCTGATTTTCAGGCCGTTCGGCAATAATGTATCGATGGTAGCCACCGGCACCTTGTCGCCCGCATCCATATTGGATGCGCCGCAAACGATACTCAGTGGCTCAGTTTCACCGATATTCACCTTCAGCAGACTTAATTTGTCGGCATCGGGATGCGGAATCTTCGACTCAATCAGACCAACCCTGACCCCTTTGACGGCAGCGCGCGGCTCTTCCACGCCTTCCACTTCATGGCCCAGACGAACCAGATCGTCAGCAATCCGGGTAGGTGTTGCTGTTAGCTTTACATGCTTTTTCAGCCAGGAAAAAGGGACTTTCATTTCGTCACCCCCATCCTGCGCAGGAATCGCACATCATTTTCAAAGAACAGTCTCAAGTCGGGAATCCCCTGTTTTAACATCACCAGCCGCTCCACGCCGAGACCGAACGCAAAACCGGAGAATTTGTCGGTATCAATACCAACCGACTTCAGCACATTCGGATGAATCATGCCGGACCC
>CAZEMN010000177.1:1385-2764 GCA_964513335.1 uncultured Zetaproteobacteria bacterium
CAGCGATAAACACGCCCCGGCGCCACCACGGCCAGCGGCGGCTCACCCGCCTCACTCAGGAATCGTTTCATGGCGCGAATCTGGACCGGCGAGGTATGGGTCCTGAGCAGCATTGGCTCATCGCCGGAATCCTTGATGAAGAAGGTATCATGCATGGCGCGCGCCGGATGTTCGGGCGGAATGTTCAGCGCATCGAAGTTATGGAATTCATCCTCGATTTCAGGACCCTCAGCTACGGCAAAACCCATTTGTGAAAAAATGGCTGTCATCTCATCCAGACCCTGTTGTACCGGATGCAACGCACCACAGGTGGCTGTGCGACCCGGCAACGTCACATCGATACGCTCGGCTTCAATACGCGTTGCCCTGGCTTTCACGGCCAGTTCAGCTTCGCTTTGCTCCAGTGCTGTTGCCAATGCGGCCTTGGTCCGGTTCACATGCTGGCCAATCACCGGCCGATCCGCAGGCGGCAACTTGCCGACGCCCTTGAGTACTTCGGTCAATGCGCCCTTCTTACCCAAATATTGGACGCGCAACTGCTGCAGATCACTTAGATTCCCGGCTGCCGAAAATGCGGCCAGCGCTTCTGCCTGCAATGCTTCAAGCCGTACTTTCAGCGAATCAATCCCGCTCATAATCCCTTACCCCTTTCTTTCACCACGAAGACACAGAGACACAAAGTAAAACCTTAACCTCTATTTATATACCTTTGTGTCTTCGTGCTTTTGTGGTTCAGGTCTAAATTACACAAAAAACAAGGCAGAACTGCGAACAGTTCTGCCTTCGATTTCATTACCACTTGTCACCGGTCGAAACCGGGTAAGTGTTATTTTACTGAATCTGTGTGCGAACTGTTTCTGCCAGCTTCGCAAAACCTTCCGCATCGCGTACGGCAATATCGGCCAACACCTTGCGATCCAGTTCGATTCCTGCCTCGGAAAGACCGTGCATGAACCGCGAATAGGAAAGTCCGTTAATGCGCGCAGCGGCATTGATGCGGGCAATCCACAGACGGCGAAACTCACGCTTCTTAACCTTGCGATCACGGTAGGCATATTGCCGGGCCTTATCCACGGCTTGCGTGGCAACACGGAAACAACTCTTGCGGCGGCCACGATACCCTTTGGCTGCCTTGATAACCTTTTTGTGGCGGGCATGCGCCTGGACACGGGAATTTACACGGGCCATCGTCTATCTCCTGTTACAATCAATACTTACTTGTACGGAACCAGTCGGCCCAACGAACGCACATCGGCGGCCGCCACCAACTCGGTTCCACGGAAACCACGCTTCCGCTTCTGTGACTTCTTGGTTAAAATATGGTTGGCAAAAGCATTGTTGCGCTTCCATTTGCCGCGCCCGGTTTTGGAAAACCGTTT
>CAZEMN010000178.1:0-2723 GCA_964513335.1 uncultured Zetaproteobacteria bacterium
CGGATTTCGATACACTGCGCGCCTCTTGAAAGCGAGGCATGCATGAGTCTGAAATCTGAAATCGAGAAACGGCGCACCTTCGGTATTATTTCTCACCCCGATGCCGGTAAAACAACGTTAACAGAAAAGCTGTTGATGTTTGGTGGCGCCATTCAGATGGCGGGAGCAGTCAAGGCGCGCAAGGCCACCCGTCATGCCACCTCCGACTGGATGAAAATCGAACAGGAACGCGGTATTTCCGTTGCATCTTCAGTGATGAAGTTCAATTACCGTAATTTCGATATTAATCTGCTCGACACGCCCGGCCATCAGGATTTCTCCGAAGACACCTATCGTGTCCTCACCGCCGTTGATTCGGCCATGATGGTCATTGATTCAGGTAAAGGGGTGGAACCGCAAACGGAGAAACTGATGGAAGTCTGCCGCATGCGGAACACCCCTATTGTCACCTTCATCAACAAGCTGGATCGTGAAGGCCTGGAGCCGCTGGATATTTTGAGTGAGATCGAAGACAAGCTACAGATTGAATGCACGCCTATGTCGTGGCCCATCGGTATGGGCAAGGCATTCAAAGGCGTGTACAACCTTTACAAGAAAGAACTGAACCTGTTCAGCGCCGGTGCTGAAACCCGGGATTTTGAAACGGCGCATATTGCGAACCTGAATAATGCAGCACTGGATACATTGCTCGGATCGCAGGCGGACGAATTGCGCGAAGAGGTTGAACTGCTGGAAGGCGCAGCCAATCCGTTTGAATTAAAACACTTTCTGAAGGGGTCACAAACCCCCGTTTTTTTCGGTAGTGCTATCAATAATTTTGGCGTCAAAGAACTGTTGGATGCCTTTGTCGAGTTCGCACCAGCCCCCGGCCCGCGCGAGGCGGAAGAACGGGTAGTCAATCCCGAAGAAGAAGACTTTTCGGCCTTCGCCTTTAAAATTCAGGCCAATATGGATCCGGCGCACCGCGACCGCATCGCATTTTTCCGTATCTGTTCAGGCAAATTCAGCAAAGGCATGAGCGTCCGTCACCACCGCATCAACAAGGACATGAAACTTGCCAATGCAACCATCTTCATGGCACAGGACCGCACCCATGTCGAGGAGGCATGGCCCGGCGACATCATCGGCATCCATAATCACGGAACGATTAAAATCGGCGACACCCTGACCACCCGGGAACCGTTGAAGTTTACCGGTATTCCGAACTTTGCGCCGGAGATGTTCCGCCGCGTGCGCCTGCGCGACCCCATGAAGCGCAAGCAGCTGCACAAGGGGCTGGTGCAATTGTCTGAAGAAGGCGCGGTCCAGGTCTTCAAAACACTGTTGAGCGGAGACTATCTGCTGGGCGCTGTTGGTGTATTGCAATTTGATGTCACCGTCGCACGCTTAAAGGCCGAATACGGGGTAGATGCTGATTATGTCGGCACTGATTTTCAGGTGGCGCGCTGGATCACCGGTGACGACGCAAAGAAACTGGCGGAATTCAAGCGTTTATTTGAAGCCAATCTGGCCGAGGATGCCGACGGATGTCTCACCTATCTGGCACCCAATGCATGGAAGCTCAATTATACCATCGAGCAATGGCCGGATATCGTTTTCCACAAGACCCGCGAACATATCTAGCCAGATGTTCCCGGATACGTATTAGGGCCTGTTCACATAAAATCCAAGCGTAGCGACGCGGTCATTTTTGGAGCGCTGCAAGGTATTTCGAGCGCAATGTGCTGAATGCACATCAGCGAGAAATAACGCTGGAGCGGCCAAAAATGGCCCGTCCCGCAGGGCTGCGCCCGAAATGAGGCCATGCGGCGTTGCCCGTCGTTCATTTGGATTTACCAAACTTCTCTCCTCTCGCCTTGCCTGGCCTCATTTCGGGCAGTAGCGCTACACTTGGATTTTATGTGAACAGGCCCTAGGAACCAGCCTTGCCGTGCTGATTGAAAGTTCCCGGTCATGTCGGTTACAACTGTTCCTGCGGGCAGATATTGCTGGACGCGGGGCCATCATTTACATTGAGGCGGTTCAATAAAGGAAGCTCTAAAAAATCCAACTGACGAGGTGCAAGATGAAAAAAACCTTGGCCGTATTATTTGCCATGATGCCGCTGGTGATTCTTGGCTGCGCATGGATGCAGCTGACACCGGAGGGTAAAAAGGTTCGCGTGCTTGATGCGAAGCAGGTAGAAAGCTGCAAGAAGCTTGGGCAGACAACCACATCCGTTCTGGCGAAGAAAGGTATCATCACCCGGGATGAAGAGAAGGTGAGCGGGGAGTTGGCCACGCTGGCCCGCAACAGCGCTGCGGACATGGGCGGCAATGTCATTGTCCCCATCAACGACATCAAGAACGGGGAACGAAGTTTTTCCGTGTACAACTGTTCCAGGCCATAGGTTCGGGATAGTCAGGCAGCGAAGGCAAAAGCGTGTTTTGCCTTCGCTGACAAAATCACCCCTTTTATGGATGGTGTTGGCAGGATTTTTATGGGTGTCTCCGGCCCATACTGCGGAGCATCCGGCCTCGGACAAGAACTCGTACCCTCGCCTACGACACGTTGCACCCCAAGCAAGAATTTCGTGTGTAACGCCTTCTGGCGTTCGTTTTCTGTATGCCAATCGGCGACCACACGCAATTTTAAGAAAAAAGCACCTACGAAATTCCGTAAGTGCTTGATTTATATGGTGAGCCGGAGCGGTCTCGAACCGCTGACCCGCAGATTAAAAGTCT
>CAZEMN010000179.1:0-2716 GCA_964513335.1 uncultured Zetaproteobacteria bacterium
ACCGTGACCTCCATCGATTTTGCCGGGGCACGGTGTATCGCTCGCACATGCGCTCCGGCAGCCATTTTGACCTTCCCGATAATCTCGTCGGCATAGTCTTCCAGGCCTCTACCCAACGCGGCGGGCTTGCCGACAAAATCTACCGCCCCGAGTTCCAGTGCGGAAAGGGTGACATCCGCTCCTTTCTGCGTCAGCGAAGAAACCATCACCACGGGCATGGGACGCAGACGCATCAGATTGGAGAGAAATGTCAATCCGTCCATACGCGGCATCTCCACATCCAGCGTCAGCACATCAGGATTCAGTTCCTTGATCTTCTTGCGTGCAACCAGCGGATCCTGTGCCGTGCCCACCACTTCAATTGCCTTGTCCTGGCTGAATATCTCCGTAAGCAACTGCCGCACCAGCGCGGAATCATCCACAATTAATACTTTTATCTTGCTCATCAGAAGGCGCTCCTCAGCAGAAGGTGAATGACCATCAGAATAGCTCCACGTCGCCCGCAACGGGCGCGTTGCTAATCTCCCGCATATAGCGCGTTTCACGTTCGATCACGGTATCGTTATGGAGAGAACGCAATCTCTTGAGCCGCACCCGGCCTGTCTTCGGAAAATAATAGACCTTACGTGGACAGTTGCCGCTCACGTCACTCGCGGCAATCGCCATGTTCTCCTGCCGTAGATAATCGTGGACAAACTGAATGTTCTGCGCACCAATATCCGACATGCCGCTCATCATCCGACCACCGCCAAACAGCTTGATTTCAAGGTTTTCCCTGACACCGCCGTGGGATAATATCGTGTTGATAAGATGCTCCATGGCATAATTCCCGAAACGCGTGACATGATCCACAATGCTTCCACCCCATGTCTGATTCTCGCCCTTGTGGACAGGCAGCATGAAATGATTCATGCCGCCAATGCCGAACACAGTATCGCGGATGCAGGCGGATACGCATGATCCCAGCACGGTCACCACCGCTTCCGAATCTGTTGTGACGTAATATTCACCGGGCAATAGCTTGGCCGTATGCATGCTATGCCGTTTGTCAAAATAGGTGTTGATATGCTCAAAACCGGCCAGCCGCGATGGCAATTCGGGCATCAGGTTAGACCTTGGCATAGATGGACTTCCCGCATAACCTGAATTGATCGCTGATGTTGAGCAGCGACTCGGAATGGCCAAGAAACAAACGTCCGTGCGGTGCCAGAAGATCAGCATAACGGGCCATCAGCTTCCGCTTCGTTTCCGTATCAAAATAAATGATGACGTTGCGACAGAAGATGACATCCAGCGGCCCGTGCATGGGCCAGTCATGCAGTAAATTCAGTTGCCGGAATGTGATCATTCCCTGTAACGAGGATTGAACTTTTACCTTGTCGGGATGTTTGCGATTGCGTGAGAACCAGCGCCGAACCGCACCTTTGGCAAGGCCGTTCACCCGCTTGCTTTCATATATGCCTTTTGCGGCATGCGCCACCATATCTGTGTCCAGATCAGTTGCCAGGATTCTTGCATCCCAACCAGCGGGCATGGTTTCAGCCATGGTCATGGCGATGGAATAAGGCTCCTCACCACTGGAACAGCCCGCCGACCAGATACGGATGCGGCGATCCATCTTGTGATGTTCCATCAGTTCCGGCAGCAGCGTTTGCTTCATATATTCAAAATGGTGATTCTCGCGGAAGAACGAGGTCATATTGGTGGTTACCGCATTGACGAAACGGCCCATTTCCTCTCCGGACGGATTTGCCTCCAGTAAATCGACATATTCGCTGAATGACCGCAACCCAAGCTTGCGCACACGACGTGAAATACGCCCGTAAACCATGTCTTCCTTACCCTGATGCATCTTAATTCCGGCATAATCCATGATAAGCCGACATAATGTGTCGAAGTCGCTTTGAGTGAAGGCGAATTCGCGTTCCTTGAGAATAGCTTTAGCCACGGGGTGCCTCAAGAAAATGCGGCGTACAGATTAAAAAATCTTTCCCTCGCATTCCTCTGGCATGTTTTTTTTCAGACATCGAAACCCATCCCGTTGACCATTCCCATCATGCCAGCCGTTTGCTGTAATTCTTCCGGAACGGTCTTCCATTTTACCGGGATACCATCTTTTTTTGCATCGCGGATAAAAGCACGGAACAATTGCACAGTCGATGCGTCCACCTGTGCCAGATCCCCGGCATCCATCATTACCTCGCCATGGTTTGCGAGAGCGTGGCAAAATTGCTCATGCAGGGATTCCGCCTGCGCGATACCAAGATTGCCCTCGAGTTGAATGACATGAACCTGATCCACCTTGCTCTTTGTACCGGAAGCGCGGCGAGTGGCCGGCTTCCTCGCCGTCGTCTTCGTTGTAGCTTTCGTGGTCATGGCAATATCCTTTTATTCATCAAAACTCTTCCCATTCCTCATCCTCAACCTTTTCTTCAGCCTGGGAGGCAGCTTTGGATACAGCATTTGCTGCAACCATGGACGCAGCTCTAGGCCGCTTTTTAGTCGATGAAGCGGTAAGCTTATTCATCTCCACCACCTTCTTATCGTTCTTCTCCGGCACTTCTGAAGGATCGGTGGATGCGCCACCCTCTCCGACATCAAACACGGCAATCAGATCACGCATGTTGCCCACCTGTTCATCCAGGTTCTCGCTGGCAGCATTCACTTCCTCGACCATGGCCGCATTCTGCTGCGTGCCGCTATCCAGTTGGGCAAT
>CAZEMN010000180.1:0-2670 GCA_964513335.1 uncultured Zetaproteobacteria bacterium
ATATCTTCTTTCCATTCCTGTCCCGGCTCACGCAAATGCACATGCATGTCGATCAGGCCGGGGCAGACAATAAGCCCACTGGCATCGATCTCCGTACCTGCCTTGCGTTTCTCTTCACCGACAGCGACGATACGTCCGTCTTTGATCAACACGTTAGCGATACCGTCCAGCCCATTGGCCGGATCGATAACGCGTCCGCCGTGGATCAGAACATCCATCATAACAGCTTCCCCTGCGCCTTCATGGCAGCTTCGGCCTGGTCGCGTTTTTTGCTGCGTCGTACAGGTTCCGTTTGGCCGCCGCCACACAGCGCTGTCAGCACGGCCATACGCACGGCAACCCCGCATTCCACCTGATCAAGGATATGGCTTCTGGCCGAATCCGCGACATCCGACGCAATTTCTACACCCCGATTTATCGGCCCCGGATGCATGACCAGACAATCCTTGCCCGCCATATCCAACCGGCGGCGATTGAGTCCATAGGCCTCATGGTATTCACGAAGGGACGGGAAACAGCAGCTTGATGTCAACCGCTCGGTTTGCACCCGCAGCATATAGAGCACATCGGAACCGGGGATAGCGGCATCAAAATCATGGAATAACTCACAACCAAAACGTTCGATAGCGAGCGGTAGCAGTGTTTTCGGTGCAACAACGCGCATGGAATATCCCAGTTTTTGTGCTGCCAGCAAGTGGGACCGTGCCACGCGGGAATGTGCAATGTCACCCACAATCGTCATGACTTTGCCCTGCGGTGAATCCCATGCCTGTTTCAATGTCAGTAAATCGGTCAGAATCTGAGTTGGGTGCTCATGTGCGCCGTCACCGGCATTGACGATGGATGTATCAGGCAGGTAATCAGCCAGAAACTCACAGGTTCCGGCAATGGCATGGCGGATAATCAGCACGTGCGGCCGCATGGCCGCCAGCGTTTCGCCCGTATCCAGCAATGATTCCCCTTTCTTTGTCGCGGATGTTGAAGCGGAAATATTAATCACGTCAGCGGATAATCGTTTTCCGGCCAGTTCAAAACTGGTGCGGGTCCGTGTTGAATTTTCAAAGAAGAGATTGATGATGGTTTTACCGCGCAGTGTCGGCGCCTTTTTGACGGGGCGGCGGGATAGCTCTACAAAAGATGCTCCGAGATTCACCAGGTATTCAATCTGCTCGCGTGACAGTTGCGCGATACCAAACAGGTGCTTCATGCTGCCACCTCGTGTTGTTCAATGCGCCAGTCCCCATCCGTCACCAGTTTCACCGAATCATTGACGCCTGCCTCACAAAATAAACCGGTACAGTCAGCGGCAATGGGCAATTCGCGTCCACCCCGGTCAATCAACACCGCCAGATGAATGCTCGCGGGGCGGCCATAATCAAAGATTTCGCCGAGCGCGGCGCGGATAGTGCGGCCCGTGTACAGCACATCATCCACCAGCCAGATGTTCTTGCCCGAGACATCGAACGGCAAATGACTGGGGCGCACCTCGGGGTTCGGCCCTATGGTGTCCAGATCATCCCGGTAAAAACTGATGTCCAGATTGCCGCGTTCAACATGGCAACCGCTGGATTCAAGGCGTTGCTGCAAGGTATCGGCAACCCGTGCTCCACCCTGCTGGATGCCAATCATATACACTTCATTTGACTGGAGTGCGCGGACCATGGTTTCCAGAGCCTGCTCGACGGTTTCGCTGTTAAAGATAGTCTCACTCATCCTTTCAGTTCCGGGTGCACAGCCAGAAAATCTTCAAGGATTACTGCCGCTGCGGTTTGATCAATCTTTGCGCGAACCTTCTTTTCGCTCACTCCCTGGGCAAACAGGCGCTCTTTTGCTGTCCATGAGGACAGGCGTTCGTCCTGAAACACAATCGGCAAATCGGTCCGCGCCTCCAGTTCGCTTGCGGCGGTACGGCAATCGGCAGCCTGTTCACCTTCTGTTCCATCCATGTTTTTAGGAAGACCGGCAACAATGCCCCGACAACCGTATTCCCGTGCTAGTTTCAAAGTCTGCCCAGGCCATCCGGAATCCCTGCGATACAGGCAGGTTAGACCACGGGTTGAAATGCCCAGACGGTCGCAAACGGCCACACCGATGCGTTTGCCGCCAATATCCAGAGCCAATAATGGAAGTGCCAGAGGAGAAGTCTGTGTAGATAAATCGCCTGAATTATTCAGGCTAGTAGTTGAGCAGGATTTGACTGTCATTAAAACCGAGATTCTGCAACGTTTCGTGGCATGCGTCCACCATCGCGTTCATGCCTGCCATGCAGGCAACCGCATTTTCTCCGGCAGGGGCATCGGCTTTGAGCATATCCTGCACATACCCGATGGGGCCATCCCATGCATCGCTGCCCGTCTTTACGGATACGCTGACTTCAATATTGTGCTCGGCCAGCGATTCCAGTTCATCCGTCAGCAAGCGGTGGCAGGGGGTAAGAAATCCGGCATAAATGGCAATGTCTCCGTAGTCATCACGGTGAGAAAGCATATCACGCCAGACGCTACGCAATGGTGCAATACCTGTGCCCACACCGATGAGATATACATTACACCCGCGGAACGGAGATAAATCAAACCCCTTGCCCATAGGGCCATCCACCTCGACTGAAGCACCGGGTTCCAGTTGAGCCAACAGGTTTGCAATGCCGGGCCGTTGCTTGATCACAAATTC
>CAZEMN010000181.1:0-2660 GCA_964513335.1 uncultured Zetaproteobacteria bacterium
CATAATAATGTACAAAGGCTACTGCTAAAGTCAGGCAGCCAGCATCATTTAAATAACGTCTCAATGGCGATATTTCTTGAAGCTGTCAATTACACCCAACTGGAAAACGGGGACTGAACTGGAAAACGGGGACCGTGTATTCTTTTTTTGTTTTGTGGTCAGTGAGGCCTTGAATATTGAAACGCACTAGCATGTCCAGTGGTCCATATAGACCCTCGATTTTAAAAACCTTGCTCGACATTTCATAACATATATGTTATATTCCCAGCATGAATTGGTGTATTGTCATGTTACATGTGTTTGTCAAAAAGGCGCAAAAGAACACCAAAGAAAGAATTGAAATTAGCCATGAAGAGAATGAACGAGGTGCTACATCATGAATCATAAACAGTTAAAAGAAAAAGCATTAAACAATGAATTGGTCCGTGAAGAGTATGAATCACTAAAGCCGGAATTTAATCTGTTGCGTGAAATGTTGAGAGCGCGTCAGGATGCAGGTTTAAGTCAGGCTGATATTGCTGACCGTATGGGAACCAAAGCTCCTGCGATAACAAGACTTGAATCTTCTTTAACCAGTGGTCGTCATTCCCCATCCCTTGCCACGCTTAAAAAATATGCGGAAGCGGTTGATTGTCATCTGGAAATCAAGCTTGTGCATTGAATTTGACACCTTCGCACTTAATCTGAAGCGCAATCCACGGTTTAACGTGCAAACACCCAATCCGATTCGGTGGACATATCAGGCCGATAGCAGTAATCAGCATGATTGAACTGTTGCATGTCCTCGGGTACGTCAATCCGGTTCTGAATGACAAAGCGGCTCATCAGGCCTCGCGCCTTCTTTGCATGGATGCCAATGATTTTATAGCCGTCATCCTTTTGTTCCCTGAATTGCACGTTAACCACGCGCCCGATCAGATGCGAAGACTGCACGGTCTTTGAATATTCGTTGGAAGCCAGATTGATCAGCGCAGGTTCAGCCTCTCCGGACAACGCCTGATTCAATGCATCGGTAATGGTGTTTCCCCAGAATGCATACAAATCCCTGCCGCGCACATTGGCCAGACGTGTTCCCATCTCCAGACGATAGGCCTGCATCAAATCCAGTGGCCGCAACAACCCGTACAGTCCTGACAGAATGCGCAAGCGCCCCTGCGCGAAATGTATATCCGCTTCACTTAAGCTGTCCGCATCCAGTGCGGCATAAACATCTCCCCGGAATGCGAACAACGCCTGTTTGGCATTCTCCGGTGTGAACGGCGTATGCCAGTAGCGATAACGCCGCGCATTTAGCTCCGCCAGCTTGGGACTGATTTTCATCAGCTTGCCAAGTTCTTCAGCGGACAACATCCGCAGGCTGTTGACCAGTTCCTGCGATGCATCCAGGAATTCCGGAACGGTAAATGCAGAAACCGGCACCGGTGTTTCCATATCCAGCTTTTTGGCCGGAGAAATCATCATCAACATGGTAGACAACATATCGCGAGCCAATCATTCCGGCAACGACTCACAACAGATTCGCAACAAATGGGATGAAGTCCTCCAAAAAAACCATTATGCTGCGCACCCTTTGAATTTAACGGGTACGGATTTGACGATACAGGAGAGCAACACATGGCAATAACGGTTTATTACGATGACGATGCCGATCTTTCAATCATTCAGGGCAAGAAAGTAACCATTCTGGGTTATGGCTCTCAGGGCCATGCCCATGCCCTGAATCTTAAAGAGTCCGGCGTAGATGTTACGGTCGGACTGCGCAAGGGATCTTCATCCTGTGCCAAGGCAGAGGATGCCGGGTTGAAAGTGGCCGATATTGCCGATGCCGTGAAAGATGCGGATGTGGTCATGGTATTGCTGCCGGATGAGAATCAGGCGCAGGTGTACCGCGAGTCCATCGAACCGAACCTCAAGAAAGGCGCGGCGCTGGCCTTTGCGCATGGATTCAATATCCACTTTGCTACCATCAAACCACGCGGAGATCTGGATGTGATTATGGTTGCCCCCAAGGGGCCGGGACATCTGGTGCGTCATACCTTCACCGAAGGCGGCGGCGTGCCCAGCCTTATTGCCGTGGACCAGGATGCATCCGGCAATGCCAGGGCGCTGGCGCTTTCCTATGCCAGGGCCAACGGCGGCACCCGTGCGGGCGTAATTGAAACTACTTTCCGCGACGAATGCGAAACAGACCTGTTCGGCGAACAGGCCGTGCTTTGCGGCGGCCTGACCGCATTGATTACCGCAGGCTTTGAGACACTGACCGAAGCGGGTTATCCGCCGGAAATGGCATATTTCGAGTGCCTGCATGAAGTGAAGCTAATCGTGGACCTGATCTACGAAGGCGGCATTGCCAATATGCGCTACTCCATTTCCAACACGGCTGAGTATGGCGATCTCACCCGTGGGCCGCGTGTGGTTAACGAAGAAACCAAGGCGGAGATGAAACGGATATTGAAGGAAATCCAGTCCGGTGAATTCGCCCGTGAATTCGTCGAAGAGTGCAATTCCGGCAAGATTTCCATGAATGCCAAGCGCCGTCTGGCTTCCGAGCATGAAATCGAGCGTGTGGGTGAGCAACTGCGTGCGATGATGAGCTGGATCGGCCAGTCCAAGATTGTGGACAAGTCGAAAAACTAACCCGGATTTTTCATGAAAAAGTT
>CAZEMN010000182.1:0-1496 GCA_964513335.1 uncultured Zetaproteobacteria bacterium
CATACCCAACCCAATCGCAATCGGCTGTTGTGGAGCTACCCGTTGGCAGATGGCATCAAAACGGGCCACACGAAAGACGCTGGCTATTGTCTGGTTGGCTCGGCGGAAAAGGATCGTTCCCGTCTGGTTGCAGCTATATTCGGCGCCAAATCGGATGCTGAACGCGCCAGCCAGACCAAGGTGTTGCTGACATTCGGATTCAGAAATTTTTCAACCCTGCGACCGGCCGAACGGGATATTCGCCGTCAGGTTGAGGTTTATCAGGGCAAGGCTAATCATGTATGGCTGATCCCCGCCAACCCTGTATGGATTACCGTCCCCAGGGGTTATGAAAAGCGCGTCTCCTTTCGCCTGCGTTATCCCGCACCGCTCATTGCACCCGTCAAACAGGGCGAGAATATCGGCGTTATCGAGGCTGTAATGACGAACAAAAAAAAGGAGACTCAGGTGCTGGCGAAGGTGGACATGCAAGCCAGACGCGCGGTGAAACAGGCTTCATGGATTGGGCGGCAATGGGATTCATTGCGCTTATGGTGGTCAAAAACGGATACTGAAAACACACCATGAGCCTCGTCGCTTATGTTAACAATCGCTTTCTCCCACTCGAATCAGCCACCGTTCATATTGAAGACCGGGGATTCCAGTTTGCGGATGGCGTCTATGAGGTCGTCGCCTGCATCGGCGGATATTTTCTCGATCTTGATCTACATCTGGACCGGCTGAAACGATCCTGTTCGGCCATCGGCATTGCGCTCCCCTGTTCAAGGGACGAACTGGAAAAACTCATCAGGGAAACATGGAAACGCAATCCATACGCGGATGCCATGGTTTATATCCAGATCACCCGTGGCGCTGCTCCCCGTTCGCATCTGCCATCCGAATCCCTGAATCCCACGCTCGTCATCACATCGCGCGAACTGCCCAAACCGGGCGATGAAAAACTGGCTCAGGGGGCAAGTGGCATCACCTTGCGCGATTTCCGCTGGAAACGTTGCGACATCAAATCCATCGCCCTTCTGCCCAGTGTGATGGGCAAGCAGGAAGCGCACCGGCAAGATGCGGATGAGGCCTTCTGGCTGGATGAGGACGGCCATGTACTGGAGGGATGTTCGACCAACATCTTCGCCGTCATTGACGGTACACTCATCACCCATCCGCTGGATCATCAGGTGCTTGGCGGGATCACACGCCGTATGCTCATCAACCTCGCACAGGATGCAGGAATCGAGGTTGCCGAACGCCCATGGAAGCTTGCGGAAGCAAACCTGTCCGAATGCATGCTGACCAGCACGACCAATGCGGTATTACCGGTATGCCGCATGGATGGTTCACCGGTCGCAAGCGGTGCGCCCGGCCCCGTCGCCACTCAATTGCGTGCACTGATGTTGCAAGCCATGGACGAACTGCGCCAGTCATAAATCGATGAACCATGCAGGTTAAAGCCGTATTACTGGATATGGATGGCACCCTGGTGGATGCCTTCAAACCCATCATCA
>CAZEMN010000182.1:1596-2654 GCA_964513335.1 uncultured Zetaproteobacteria bacterium
ATTGCCAGCGCCATTGTGACCAGTAAAAGTCAGATACGCGCCGACAAACAAATCGAATATCTGGGGTGGACCGGCAAAATTGGCGCTGTGGTTGGCATGCTGGATGGGCGCAAGCAAAAGCCGGACCCTCATACCATTCACCTGGCCTGCGACGCACTGCGTCTACCTCCGGCTGACACTATCATGGTCGGTGATGGCACAGCGGACATGAAAGCAGCCAAGCAAGGTGGAAGCACGCCGGTTGGTATCACGCATTCATTCAACGAAGAAGAGTTGCGCGACGCTGGTGCTACCCACTGTTTTTGCTCGCTGCCCGAGGTTCAGGCATGGCTCACGAAACTTCAACAGACCAACTAACCCGTTTTCTCCTGCCCCGCACACATACGCGCGGCGCCATCATCAAGGCTACGCATATTCAGGCTGAAGCATGCCGTATTCACGGGCTGCCGGATGCTGATGCGGGCTCTCCCGGACAATTGCTGGGCCAAAGCCTGATCGCATCCATCCTGTTGCTCAGTATCAGCAAGGGCGGCGTGCGGCAGGTTCTGCAACTGGATGGTGAGACCGGGCCCGTTTCCAGGGTGCTGGCCGAATCACGCAATGGGGCGGTGCGTGGATACATACAATGGCGTGATGAAACAACAAGCCGTTCAGAAAAGAAATCGTCTTTGGCGCTGCTTGGCCAGCAAATCCAGTGCTCCACAGTACGCGACCCGGGTTTTGGTCAGCCCTATATTTCCACTGTTCAGGCACAATCGGACTATCTGGCTGACGTATTGATACAATATTTAACGCAATCCGTTCAGGTGCGAGCGGATATCGTGCTGCACAACGATCTGGGACTGCTGCTGGAGGCCATGCCCGGATGCGATGATGCGCGCTGGTTTGAAGCCATGGAATGTCTGGCAAAAATTACCAGCCACGACCTTGAAAAAGAACCGGTGGACATACTCACCGCTTTTGAATCCATGCAACCGAAGATTGTGGGAAAGGATGAGTATACCTACCACTGCGCATGCAATCCGGAAGATATGGCCAAGACCCTGGCCGCCATGCCA
>CAZEMN010000183.1:0-2647 GCA_964513335.1 uncultured Zetaproteobacteria bacterium
CGGACGACCTGCTGATTACAAATCAGCTGCTCTACCAGCTGAGCTACACCGGCCAGATGGGGCGCCGCATCATACGGAGCAATTGTGGGAACTCAAGTGATTTTAATATCCGTAGAAAGTCCGGAGGTAAACCCGGTTGTAAAAGGTACCTCAAATATCTCTGTGCATTCGTACAATCAGGCAAACGTATCAAGTAACGAGCCGGTTCTCTCCACCGGCTGAAAACTTCCCCGTCCTGAATAGGTCGTAAAATTTTCGAGCGCCGCAGTTCGAGTATTGCCAAAGCCGCTCTTCTCCAAAGAAATTGGGGAATGAACCACCTCAACAGTCACAGCATGGTTCCTGTTGGTCATCCGCAATGGTTGTACAGGCACAGAAGGTGGCAATGCCACGGCTTGTGGCCTGTCAATGCGGAGTGCAAAACCGATTGTTATATAATCATTGGTTCAAATCCATGGATTCACACCGGCATTGATTCATACTGACACCCTGCTCACGTATTAAAATCCATGTCTTCAATACGGGGATCCTCGATGGCGAATTCCGTTTCCCCCGTTTCAAATACGATTTTCAGATAGGGCAGGCAGCCGCAACATTCCACGCCCGCGCCTGCCGCCCTGGCAGCCTCAATGCTTCCGAGTTCCTTCAATTGCGCAAAACTCTTGTTCAGGCACGCGCACATGTTCACAGGTTTGTCGTCGTTCATCGCATCCTTCTCAATTAATCATCCTGTTCGATCCGGCGAGCTCCCATACACAGAATACCTATGGAGAGGCTGCCGGGATATCCCGGCGTGTAATTCGCACATCCCGAACACCCAAAATATGCTTTGCAATCTTTTTCAAGGCAATGCGCACGTGTTCGGTAACCATGCGGTTTGATAACAATTTGTCTGCCGCATGATATTTCGTCCGCTCAAACGCACGCTTGGCGGCTTTTCTTGCTTCCTCGCCACTTACCGCGTCCAGCCTCGCCCAGCCGACTTTAGTTTCCATCTCGAGACGGGCAACACTCGTCGCTACATTCAGCACCGTCACCTTGTCTACGGCGATATACAATATACCGTCTTTCACTCTCATCAGGTGCAAATTGGCAGGAGTAACACCGTAATAAACCCGGATGGGTGCTCGAATGCGCACCTCGGTCTTGCCGCGCGGCAATGACAAACCGAAGATGTTAACAAAGGCATGGCTACCCCAGCGTTGTTCATGCATGGTGCTCACATAGCCTGCCTGAATCGCTGCGCTTTGTCCGATCCTGATCAGACGATCATCGAATTCCTGCTCTATCCGCCAGCTATGCAGCGGGGGATAAAACAGCATAACTGCCGTCGCAACAAGGGCAACAGATAACAGTATACGGGCAATCCAGCGTATCATATGGAAGTCATATCATAACAGAATGAAAAAAAAGTGACGATGGACACATTTAATTATTAATATTCCTGTTGAGATTTGCCGGATGCAACCATCCAATGGCTCGTGGAGGGGCTCAAATACATGGATACGTTTAGGGCCTGTTAACACTAATTCATTTCCGTGACGTGACGTCCTTTCAGATAAAAGGGTGGCTGAATGACTCCAACCCACTAAGGAATAGCGCATGAACGACCATCCACTCTGGAAAAACCTGTTTCATGGTGACAGTGACTGGATCAGGAATGGCACTGACTTGTGCAATGGCAATCCGCTGTTTGCTGGCATGCATGCCAAGGCCATCCGCTGGCTAGTGTCGCGTATGCATCCCCGTAGTTACGAGAAAGGGGAACGCATCTTTGAAATGGGCAATCCGGGTGCCGGTGCGGTACTGTTGTTAGCAGGCGAAATCTCCATCATGGCCGACCGGGTCGAACTGGCGCATCTGCAGCGTGGCGATCTGTTCGGGGAGGTGGCACTTGTCACGGATCAGCCACGCACAGCCGAAGCTGTGGCAATCACGGATTGCAAGGTGCTTTTCTTTCTGCGCGAAACCTTGAAGGAATGGATGGAAAGCAGGCCAAAACAAGCTTCCCGTTTGCTGATTAATCTGTCGGAAATGCTGGCGCAACGTCTGCTGGAGGCCAACAAGCAGCTTGCCGCCAAAGATACGACATGAACCCGTCGTTGCTGAGCCTGCTGGCGCATCCGGTGTCCCGCGCCACGGGGACATTTCTCGCCATACTGCTCCTGATTATCCTTTTTCTTATCATGACATGGCCTATCTTGCTCACACTGGCGGTATCAATCATGTTGTACGCGGCCATGTCACCCACAGTGAATATGCTGATCCGCCGGAACTTCACATCATCCGGTTCCGTCGCCATTACCATGGCCATCATCGTGCCGGTCCTGCTGGGCACAGGTGCATTCCTGTTTCCGCTGATTACCGCTCAGGTGCATCAGTTTTCCCTCAGGACCGGATCGGTGGATGAACGCCTCATAGCACTTTTATCTCATCTGAATGTGTGGGTGCAGGCATATTTCGATTTCAGTTTCAATCCGGAACAGATGGCCGAATCGCTGATCAACAGCATCAGTATGCGGGCCAGAGCAGTCAGCATATCCATGGCTTCCTATTTCAACGATGTCGCCTTCTCGCTATTGCTGATTCCGCTGATCACTTTTTTCCTTCTGCGTGATTTCCGAACACTGCGCAACAAGGCCATGCA
>CAZEMN010000184.1:0-2643 GCA_964513335.1 uncultured Zetaproteobacteria bacterium
CAATTAGAATGCTAAGAAGCACAATAAATACAATGACTTTAATCTTTGAGGGCATTGTTAGAAGTTTGTCAAAATAGTAGCTGATCATATTATTTCTCCTGAATTACTATTCCTTCACCACGATCATCAGAAATACCAGTCAAAGGGCCTGTTTTTCTGTTCAAAAGAATCGCCTCCATATTGCCGTACTTCCGATTCATAAGTTTAAGCACATGGCCGCGTTTGGCGAGTTTGTCGATCACTTCGGGTGTAAATGCGCCCTGTTCATACTGCACCACATCGGGCAGGAACTGGTGATGAAAGTGCGGTGTGTTCACCCAGTTTTGCGGTGGCACCTCATCCAGCATGAAGCCGATGGAAGCGAGCAGTACCATCGAAATGATACGCGACCCGCCAGGTGTACCGACAATGAATGTGCGATTTGGGCCGGTGATGAATGTTGGCGTCATCGAAGACAGCATGCGTTTACCGGGAGCGACGGCGTTAGCCTTGCCCTGCACCAAACCGTAGGCATTGGGCTGGCCGGGACGGGTGGCGAAATCATCCATTTCATCGTTCAATAAAATTCCGGTGGATGGGGACACATAACCTGAGCCGAAGCCGTAGTTAATGGATAGCGTGGCCGCGACCATATTACCTTCGCGGTCAATGATGGAGAAATGCGTTGTGTTTGCCGCATCCCCTGAGGGTTCGGCGGTATGTCCAAGTTCGGATGATGGCGTGGCGCGATCCATGCGGATGCTTGTGCGCAAGCGTTGAAGGCGTTTTGGATCAAGATAATTCTTGGGAATGGAAACAAAATCGGTATCACCGAGAGATTGGTTACGGTCACGGTAGGCGCGTTTCATGGCCTCTATCAGCAGATGCGCCCGATCCGCCGAAGCCATCGCTTTCAAATTATCATTTTTTAACATACCGAAGATTTCAGCCAGCGTCATGCCGCCCGAGGACGGGAGCGCGGCGGAAACAAAATGGAATCCCTGAAAATCAAACATAACCGGGTTACGTTCGATGGCTTGATAACTGGCCAGATCGGCGGTGCGGATCAGGCCGCCATCACGTTTCATATCCGCAACCAGCCGCCCGGCGGTTTCGCCGCGATAGAAGTCGGCAGCGCCTCTGGCTGCGAAACGTGCCAGCGTATCGGCCAGTGCCGGTTGGCGGATTACCTCACCTTCTTTCTTCAGAAAGATGCGCCTTGCGGCATCGTTGAAGACCTTACCGCGCCAGTCGAGCATGCGTTTCAGTCTTGGTGAAACTGTGAACCCCTGTCGCGCCAGTTGAATCGCAGGCGTAGTTACATCAGTACGTTTCAGTTTGCCGTATCGGGACACCAGGCGATCCACCCCGGCAACCAATCCCGGCACGCCTGCGGACTGCGGTCCATTAATGCTGGATTTCGTTCGGTAAATTTCACCATGGCCTGCCAGTTTCGGTGAGGTCTCGCGCGCATCAAGCATCACGTAGCGGTTCTCTTTGGCGATATAGAGCAGAAAAAATCCGCCGCCACCAATACCGGATGAACCGGGTTCGACCACACCAAGCGCCAGCGCCGTGGCGGCTGCGGCATCGAAGGCATTGCCGCCCTGCCGGAGCATCTGTATGCCCGCCTGCGCAGCCTCTTTCTGTGCGGCAACCACCATGCCGGAATTTGGCGTTGTAGCAAACGCTGATTGGGAGCAAGTGATAAAGAATGCCAGAAGGATGGTGGCAGTGATGTTTGTGTTCTTCTTTGCATGCCCAAAGAAGAACCAAGAAAAGGCACCCGCAAGACAGAAGTGTTTCTCCTCGTTTGCATGCTCGGCATGGGCACAAAATAAAACACGAATTTTGTGCTTCAGCCATGTTGAGCATACAAGCTCGGCACTTCTGTAAGCGGGGATCACGTTTCGACCTTATATTTTTCGAGCAGGCGATGGATACCGGTTGGCAGGGGGAATTTCGTGATGTCCGGAACCCATTGACCATTGCCGGAGGGTTCTGTTGTCAAGGTTTTGCCGTAAAGATGGAGTCTGCGATGGGTAAGCAGGTGGACATATGTGGGATTCTGGGAGGGCGGCTCGTCAAGTTCGATAATCGGTGGTGCCCATAGTTCCGCCCAGATGCCGGAAGCCGGGCGTTTGGTCAGCCAAATCCCTTTTTCGGGATGGAGGTACAATGCCACTTTCCAGTGTACATCGCGGACAAGAACGGCTTTCTTTTTGTAGTTAGAGACATCAACCCGAAACGCTGAGGAACAATGGTTTGCAACGGGACAAGCCGCACAATCCTGTTTTTTTGGCGTACAGAGCGTTGCCCCCAGTTCCATCATTGCCTGATTCCATGTGGTCGCATTTTCTGAATTGTCCAGCGCCTGTTGTGCCCACACCCATAAATTTTTCTCCGCAGTGTCCGGCATTGCATACCAGCGCCGGAGCACCCGCTTCACATTGCCATCGAGCACCGGTGTGTGCGCACCGAAGCAGAAAGAGGCGATAGCCCCGGCTGTGGATCGACCAATGCCGGGCAGAGCAACGATGTCATCAAAGGTTTGCGGGAATTGGCCGTTATGCTCCGATACAATCCGTTGGGCAGCAATATGGATAAAGCGGGCGCGGCGGTAGTAGCCCAGTCCCTCCCATGTCTTGAGTACATCATCCAGCG
>CAZEMN010000185.1:0-2595 GCA_964513335.1 uncultured Zetaproteobacteria bacterium
CCCGGCTCGAACAGAGGAACAAGTAAGGACGCGGCAGCATTCGTGGATAATGCAGGTTAGAGATACGCCGTGACTTGTCAGGTATGCGCTTCGGAGAAAGTGCCTACATCACCGGGTTTTCGTAACATCTTATCTACCTCGCCAAGGTGCATTTCTTCCTCTGATATCAGACGCCGGGCATACTCCTCCAGCAGCACCGAACGGTCACGCGTTAACTCCAGGAGTTGCCGGTACAGTTCCAGGGATTCACCCTCGATATCCAGCGACTCACGCATGATATCTCCAATATCGTGCTTGTGGGTCTCCAGCAGCGGGCCGATGGCCAGTGACGGATGACCGCCGAGATGGGTAACCATCTCACCGGCATCGTGGGCATGACACAGACATTCTGTGGCCTGTTCACGCAACCATGAGACGATAGGGATGCGACTGTAGCCGAATACCATCAATGAGTAGTGCGTATAGCGCACCGTACCGGCCAATTCCATTTCCAGTATCTTGTTCAACAGTGAAACAACGGCGGTTTTATTGAGCGATTGTTCAGTCATGGCAACTCCCGGTGTAGTAATCAAATGAACCTTTTCCATAAGTCTGACAGGCTCCTAACACCACGATAGACGAAGCAACAGCGATTGTCGAAGCGGCGCCCGGTTTCTTTGGGGGCGGGCAGAATTGTGTCTGCTAACAGCCTTGAACCTGGCGACTGGCTCCACATTGGGAAAACACCCGGAACGATGCTGCACCGTTCATGGAACAGGCAGGCTTAACCTGCTTCCGCCTTCACACGCAAAAGTATCAGCCCCCCCGCAATAAACAGCATGATCACGGACAGTACCGCAAGCCGGTTACTGCCCGTTCCGAGGCTCACAACTGCCATCAGCAACGGCCCCAGCACGGCCGCAAATTTTCCCATCATATTATAGAAGCCAAAAAACTCGCCGGCCTGCGCTTTGGGGATCAGGCGTGCATACATGGAGCGGCTAAGCGACTGGACACCACCCATGACTAGTCCGGAGATTCCCGCTAGCCAGTAAAAATCGTATGCATCTTTCATGAAAACACTCCACACACAGAGTATGGAATAAACGCCAATACCAATGAGGATACCTGATCTGGCCCCAAATCTCTCCCCAATACGTCCAAACACAATCGCAGACGGGAAAGCAATGAATTGCGTGAGCAGCAGTGCGGAAATCAACACCTTGGCATCAAAACCAAGCGAAAGACCATAATCCAGAGCCATGCGGGCAATGGTTCCCACGCCGTCGATGTAAAGCCAATAGGCAATAAGGAACATCCAGACCATACGCAGAGAGCGGACATGTTGAAAGGTATCCATAAACTGCTTAATCCCTGCATGAATCAGCTTTCTCAAGGGTGTCCGCGCATGCACTTGCGGCTCATGCACCCAGAAAATCATAGGCAGAGAAAACAGCACCCACCAGATCGCCACGCTGGCAAAAGAGATACGAACAGCCATATGACTGTCCGTTAAGCCAAACCATGCCGGATGCAGAGTAGCCAGCACATTCAGCGCAAACAGCACCCCTCCTCCCAGATAACCCAATCCATAGCCGAGTGCTGAATTCCGGTCCATATCCTCACGTACAGACACATCAATCAGCAATGCATCGTAAAAAATATTGCCCGCAGAAAACCCCACTCCAGCCAGAAGGTATAACCATGCCGCCCATTGCCACATACCCTGGCTGACAAAATACATGCCCCCCGTCATCACCACGCCAAGCAGCGTGAAAAAGAGGAGCAGTCGTTTCTTCGCCCCACACTGATCCGCCACCGCACCCAGGACAGGCGCTATCACAGCCACCAGTAAACCGGAAGCGCCATTTGCCACTCCCAGCCAGAAAGTGCTTTCACTGGCAGGCATTCCAGCCGCCCAGTACTGTTTGAAGAAAATAGGGAAGAATCCCGCCATCACTGTGGTAGCAAAAGCAGAATTGGCCCAGTCGTACATAGCCCATGACCAGACCTGTCGAGTGTTTTTCCTCCGCATGGAATCAATCTAGGGTAAAGACCGGACTTTGACGAGAATGCGGCATTTGCATTCGAACCCCCATGGTATAAGCATGCTGGCATGAAGACGCTTGCAACCCTTACACTCACCCTCGCCATCCTGATCTCCGGATGTATTACACAAGCCAACCAACAGGTAGAAGCCGGAGCAATGATGGATCAATTATATGCATCCATCGAAAATCAGGATTGGGACACAGCCCTTTCCCTGTATGGCAAACGTTTTTATAAACAAATGTCAAAGCAGGAATGGAAAGAAACATTACAGACCCTTCGATCGGAGTTGGGTCACATTAAAAGCCGTACAGTCAATTTTACACAACGGGATACCAAATACCGCTATGACTCCTATATCTTCTCCTTCAGCGTCCAATATGAAAAAGGCAGGACCAAGGATCTGATTACGATTTATAAGGCTGTAGATGGAAAGGGTTTGCATATCGTGGCACACAGGATTGACCGGATAAAGGTTAGCTCTTAAACAAAAAGAAAGGGGCACACTTTCGCGTAACCCCTTGTTTTATATGGCGCGCCCGGAGCGATTCGAACGCCCGACCCTCA
>CAZEMN010000186.1:0-2460 GCA_964513335.1 uncultured Zetaproteobacteria bacterium
AGCACGAAACCGGAGACTTCATTTACCCGTTTCTTTGAAGGCCCGGTAAGCCGCGACATGCGCCGAAGCATGGCCAGATAATCCGGTGCAAGCAGCATGGTCTCGGACACGGGCAATGGCGAGGCGTGCAACAGGTAATAATTGCCGATCACATTGCCGTGCTCATCCCGAACCCGTCGCACGGCATGCAGCCAGCGGGTCGCCTGCAATACATCTATGGCATTCTGAACCGTAGGCCGGCTCACGCAGGCAAGCCGCGCCATGCGGGCGACGCTCGGCCATGCGCCATCCTCGCCCGGTTGGCCGATATGGGTGCGAATGATCTGCCAAACCAGCTTTTCAGCCGGGTTCAGCAGCGGATCAAGAATCAGCCGGCGTGGAATCGAATCGTGCCAGCTTCCCGTATAGACGACAGCCCCTTCATTCTTTCTCGCAGACCAATCCTTGCGATAGGCGAGCATGCGATGGATGCCGCTGTGGATACCGTTTCTTTTATCGGCCCGGATCACGGGGACAACTTTCCTGGCAAGTGCTGCCGTCCCTGGGTCTGTTCTCCCCCAGTGTGCGGCTCTTTACCTCGTTCCATATGATCGGCAGTGGCATATCCATGCGCCTGGCCACGTGTAGAAACCGCTCCCTCTCCCCCATTTCCCGTAAAGAGCGCCACAGGTTCCATATCCGCGATGCTTCGTATGGCAATGGCTTGGACGGCCTGCCACCCTGGTTGGGTACGCCCAGCTCGCCACGCAATCGGGCGGTATCCTCGCGATTCATGCTGAAGAGCGTTTTCATCATCGCGGTCGATGCTCCACGCCGGATATACTCATGAACGAGGCGGGTGTCCTTCTTCACGAGATCAACCCGCCGCAGCGCCCGGTCGAGCTCGTCCTCGCACAGTGAAATGGAAAATATCCTGCACCGGCAACCGGCCAGCAGTTCCATGTCCTGCATCGTCAGCGCCTGTAGCTTTTCCCGCACCTGGGGGGATATGCCAGCCTCCTGTTCCATCGCCACCCGTAACAAGTGAAATATGCAGTCTCCGTTCATGTTACTTCCCCGGAATCAAGCCGGTGCTGTGTTTGCATAATGAGCACGTTGTCCAAGGTGGCCGGATCGGACACGTCTGTTTGATGGCTAGTAAGACAAACCGCCTGCATGATCTCCCGAACATTGCGGAGCAGCTCCAGCAACCGGTCGGCATCTTCATCGGTGAGACCGCACCACGCTGACAATGAAATGCTCTCGTCCCGTTCCTGCATCCTGAAGGCCGTAATGTCAGCCAGGAACCGCCTGTCGCCAAGACGGCTTGCATCGTCTTCATCCAGGTCGAATCCGAAACCTCTGTCGGCAGGAAAAACATTCACCCGCCCATCGGCCAGTGATCTCGCCAATTCATAATTCATGGGCCGCAGCATGATGATGCGTTGCAGAAGGCGAACGGGTTCCGGTGCTTCAGGCCGGAGGCCGGCTTCAATACCGCCGGTGGCAGATACTTCATCCGCAGTGGCCTGAGCCGTAATATCCACTTCCCCCGGTTCAGGATGAACCGGGATATGTTCCCGGATGTTCCGGAGGGCCGAGGTGATTCTCGATGGATCATCACCACACAGCAAAAGCCCTTCCCGAATCACATCGGCATGCTTCCGCAGGAACGATTTCTGCTCATCTTTGGTTTGTTTCGCCCATGCGGAAAAAGTGCTCTTGATCGTTTGCACATGGTGCGGGCCGAGCGACCGCAGCAGGCCGGCGGGCGCAAGGCCGGATAAAATATCGACGAGATCCTTCATACGCGCCAACTGCGCATGCGAGAAGGTCAGTCCCCGATCCGGAAGCATCCGCTCGAACTCACGCCATGAAATGGATGCCCCGCGTTCTTCTTCTATGGCCTCCTTCAGGGAGTGGATTGCCATCGCCTTGTCCGCGAAGCACATATCTCCACGCAATTCATTCTCGGCGATATGGGCGGACAAAACGCTGACATCGCCCGTCCATGGTTTGAATAGCACCTGCACGTGCCGGAACCGCTCATCAGCCGTTTCTTTCCAGAGTTCATTCAGGATGCGCAGGCGCGTGTTGCCGCCCGATTCGATGATGTAATGCTCTTCGCCCGGACGCTGCGTAACTGTAAACGGATTACGAATGCCGACCGCCGCAACGGATGCCTTCAACTCCTCATAGCGAGGATGGTCGGCATGCCTGGGGTTGCGGTCATAGGGATAAATCTGATCCAGCGTCAGCATCATCTGCACCGGCATCAACGGCGCATCCGTTTTAATTTGAACTGATTCAGGCAGCTTGAAGTAACCGGTGCGCAGGCTGCTTCTTACATCAACCTCCATCCTCGAATACCTTCAGGCAACCGCAGACTTGGATTGGGTCGAAGCCGAGATATTCCCGGCCAGCAGTTCCCTGGCCAACCCTTCCATCACTTCCGCGCCGCAGGGCGATGCTCCCCTGCGC
>CAZEMN010000187.1:0-2441 GCA_964513335.1 uncultured Zetaproteobacteria bacterium
AACGTAGCAAGCCCTACTTTGATGCTTTTCAACGGTTCGCCCAGTGCATGCGAAACAAGGCGCGCGCAACCGACGGCGCATCCGGCTTCGCAGGGCTTGTGGATATGGGCGGCATGTAAATCATCCGTGGTGGTATCTTTTAACGGAATGTCCGCGCCCGTTTGCTGGCTGCACCACTGAATATGACCGTTCGTGTTCACATAGAGGAATTTGGAACCGCCCAGACATTGCCACGGACGGTTGAAATTGCCCTCCAGCAATGCTCGTGCATCCTGCTGATACAAACGCATGCCGCCCCATAATTGATGACGGTCGAACAGGTCAACATATTCCCGCCCTTTGATGGCGATTTTGCCACCCGCTTCGTGCAGAAAGGAAAAACTGAAGTCGAACGGGAAATCCGCCAGCAATTCCCGGAAGGCGTCATATTCTTCAGCTGTTTCCGGCGTTAGCACCGTCTGCACCTTGACCGTAAAACGGGCGTGTTCGGCCAGTATTTTTAATTTCGGAAGTAAGCTCTTCAACGACTTCATGGATTGCGCACCGGGTTTGACGGAATCTACGCTGAGTTGCATCAAATCCAGCCCCGCTTCATTCAGTGTATCAATGATGTCCGCCGTCAGTAAAAACCCGTTGCTGATGACGGTGACCAGATTGGCGCCGTTTTGCTTGCTCTTGATATAAGCAACCAGCGCCGGAAGGTCCGGATGCATGACCGGCTCGCCACCCAGAATGTCGTACACCAGCACGCCCAGGTTATCCAGCTTGTCGATGCGGCGTTTTAGTGTTTCAGTCGGTACATGTGGCGCGCCGGGGGTGTATTCATTGCAATAGGCGCAGGAAAGATTGCAGTCGCGGGTGATAATCAACTGAGCGTACAGGGCTTTGTGGTCGATCAGTCGCTTGGCGGCATGGGCGATAAAACGTGTCTTGTTCATTGGGACGAGTCGCTTGCGGAGGCCTGTTTCTTACCGGACGGTATGGTCTGCCGCTGCTTCCACAGATGGTGTCCGCTTCTGATTTGCCAGAGTGCCAAACCGGGTAGCCCCAATAGCAATTCACGCACACGCTTGCCCAGCGAAAGGGCCAGCGCTGTATGCGGTGGAATGCCAAGCGCTGTACCGAGCAGCAGGAATCCACCTTCCTGAACACCGAGTGAAGCAGGGATGATAAAGCCTGCGGCACGCACGGCCTGGCCAAGACTTTCCAGCAGCAGAGCTTCCATGAGGGTGACCGGAGCCCCTAGGAAATACATGATGAGCCATACCTCTCCCGTACCCAGCATCCATCCCAGCAACCGCCACGTCGAGGCAGCCGCCAGCAAACCACGATGCCGGTACATATCATGGATGGCCTTATCCAGCGTTGCCGCACCTCCGGATACGTTAAGCCATTCCCGGCCACCCGCGATTTTCTCAATCAGATAAGCCACCTTTTCGAACATTCCTTTGCGCTGGGCGATGTAGAAACCGGCCAGCAGCAGCGAAATAATCACGACCCCTGTCACAATGGGAATAATGATGTCGTTCCGGCCAAGGTACAGAATCAGGAGCATTAGCCCGGTGACGGTGAAGATAATCTGCGTGAGTACGGCAACGGTCAGATCCACGACCACACTTGCGCCTGCAATACGTCCTGCAATCCCATGCGGCATGATCCAGCGGGCTTTCACCAGTTCGCCGCCTACCTGGGCAACGGGCAACAGGCTGTTGACCGATTCACCGACCCAGCGTGCGATAAGTAACTTACGGGTGGACAAGCGATTTTCCGGCTGAAACAGATGTCTCCAGGCCACCGTGTTGACCAACATGGGGATGAGATGGAAAGCGGTGACCGCAAGCAGTCCCCAGCCTGCCGTGGCGAGCGCAGCGGTCACTTCACTGAAACCCTGCCATGCGATAAGTACGGTCAGGATTGCTAACCCCGCTAGCAGAGCGAGGTAAAAATGGGGTTTCATATGCGGATTCTCGGTGGAAAGATAGTTATGAGCAATAGCCGTGGCCACGAAACCATTCTACGGCGTCGCGCAGGGCATCAACAACTGCGCGGTGTGTGTATCCGAGTTTCTGTTCGGCTTTGGCGGAAGAATAGAACATGCGTTTTTTTGCCATACGCACGCCATCCACGGTCATGATGGGTTGTGCGGTACCCGAAAGACGTGCAATTCCCTGTACGACCCATGCCATGGGCAGCACGGCATTATGGGGTAAGCGGATGCGCGGGGGTTTACGGCCCGCAATCGTGGCAACCTGTGACAAGATATCCTTCAGACTCATGTTCTCTCCACCCAGGATGTAGCGTTCTCCGATAATTCCCTTTTCCAGCGCCAGCAGGTGTCCCGCGGCGACATCGTCCACGTGTGCGATGTTGAGTCCGGTATCCACATAGGCCGGCATGCGTCCGCGAGCGGCGTCGAGAATCATTTTTCCCGTGGGTGTCGG
>CAZEMN010000188.1:0-2418 GCA_964513335.1 uncultured Zetaproteobacteria bacterium
TGACACGCAAACATGTGCGGGCACAAATTCCTTTTGGGCCCTATCTGGCGGCATCGGGTATGATCTGGTTGTTGTGGGGTTCCGATTTGTTAAGATGGTATCTTGATGTGATCAAGCCTGCATGATAGCACGAGTCGGACTGACCGGTGGCATCGGTAGCGGAAAATCAACTGTGGCAAAGATATTTTCAGAATTTGAAATTCCGGTTCTGGATCTGGATGAAGTCGGCAAGCGCCTGACATCGCAACCGGATCACCTTGCGATACTGGTCAATACATTCGGCGACAGGATATTACGTGAAGATGGAAGTCTGGATCGGCGCAAACTGGCGCGTATCTGTTTTTCCGACGCTGAAAAAACGAAGCGCCTGAATCAGATTATGCATCCGCCTATTTGGGACGAAGCAGAGGCCTGGCTCGCCCGCCAGCATGCGTGCTATGCATTGATTGAGGCATCCGTACTGATTGAATCCGGTGGTGTATCCCGAATGGATGATGTGGTGGTGGTGGTGGCCGACGAAAATATTCGTCGTGAACGCATACTGGCCAGCAGAGATATGGATGCAGCGTCTTTTGATGCTATTGTTCAACGGCAGTGCAATGATGATGCCCGATGCGCAACAGCGGGTTATGTAATCTGTAATAATGCTGACTTGTCCGCCTTGCATACAAAAATTGACATACTTCATCACCAGCTTATGAAAAAATATTCGTGAATGTGATTGACAGCAATGCATACCGAGTGTAGCAATTGGCCATTGCCATTGATTGGCGATCCTTTTCCTCACAATCCATCGTTGTTTTGTTTAATACCAATTAATCATCATTTCCCGGAGTAAAAATACCGTGTCATCCAATATTTCTGAGATAAACCCTCAATCGTCTGATACAGAAAACGAAGCAGCAGTGCAGAAAAAGCCCGCAGCCCGTGGAAGACGGCGTAAGCCGGATATGGACGCCGGAGAGGAAAAGCCTGCTGGACAAGAAACGAAATCAGACGCATCCATGGATAGCCAGGAAACGGATGCAGGACACCCATCACGTCATGGCGGACAAAGCGGAAACCGTGCGCGACGCAAAAATGGTGAAAATCGTGGTCACCGGCGCAGGAATGAGCATGCTGAGGAGCCACTTTCGGAGGAAGCCAAAGGTATTCAGATGAATCTGCGTGAAGTCTCACAGATGGCGCCGCAGGCATTGCTTGAACTGGCCGAATCCCTTGGCATTGAAAATGCGGCAGGTATGCGCAAGGCGGAGCAGGTTTTCGCAATCCTCAAAGCTCACGCCCAGCGGAGCGGCACCCTGTACAGTGAGGGTGTGCTCGAAATTCTTCCTGACGGCTTTGGTTTCCTGCGCTCACAGGAAGCGAATTATCTGGCAGGCCCTGATGATGTTTATGTTTCCCAGAACATGGTCCGGCGGTTCTCACTGCGTAAAGGCGATACGGTGGCGGGCGAAATCAAATCACCACGTTCCGGCGAACGTTATTTTGCGCTCAAGACAATCGACCTGATTAATGGTGAAGAGCCCAAGGTTGCCAAGACCAAGGTGTTGTTTGATAACCTGACACCGTTATATCCGGATAGTGGACTGAGACTGGAAGTGGAAGGTTCCAGGGACATTACCGGCCGTGTCATTGACATTGTTTCGCCCATTGGGGGTGGACAACGGGGATTGCTGGTAGCACCGCCCCGAACCGGCAAGACCATGATGATGCAATCCATCGCTCATTCCATCGAGGCCAATCATCCTGATGTTGTGTTGATGGTTCTGCTGATCGACGAGCGGCCCGAAGAGGTTACCGATATGAAGCGTTCGGTGAAGGGCGAGGTGATTTCATCAACCTTTGACGAACCGGCGCAGCGCCATGTGCAGGTAGCTGAAATGGTTATCGAAAAAGCCAAGCGCCTGGTGGAGCATGGTAGGGATGTGGTTATTTTGCTGGATTCCATCACCCGGCTGGCCCGTGCCTACAACACCGTCGTTCCGTCTTCCGGCAAGATTCTGTCCGGTGGCGTGGATTCCAATGCACTGCACCGTCCCAAACGGTTCTTCGGTGCGGCGCGCAACATTGAAGGAGGCGGTAGTCTGACAATTATTGCCACTGCACTGGTGGATACCGGCAGCAAGATGGACGAGGTGATCTTCGAAGAGTTCAAGGGTACCGGCAATATGGAAATCAGGCTGGACCGGAAGCTTGTGGATAAACGCGTTTTCCCGGCCATTGATATTGCACCTTCGGGCACACGCAAGGAAGAATTGCTGATTGATCGCGAAGTACTGCAGAAGATTTGGGTGTTGCGAAAGATTCTCTCGCCCATGGGAACGGTGGATGCCATGGAGTTTCTACTGGATAAACTGGGGCAGACCAAGAACAACGCGGAATTCTTTGATAAGATGAATCAGTAGGGGTTCAATT
>CAZEMN010000189.1:0-2363 GCA_964513335.1 uncultured Zetaproteobacteria bacterium
ATATCGACGAGGAACATCGGTTGCTGGCCACGTTTTTCCATGGCTTGCTGCATGGGTTCCGGCAGCAATACATAAGTATTGGCACCCGTACTGGAAATGATGATATCCGCTGCATCCAGATAATCATCCAGCTGGTCAAGGGTGAGTGCATGACCATCGAACTCACGTGAAAGCTTCGTCGCTCGTTCCAGCGTTCGGTTAGCTACAAGGATATCTTTGACCCCGTTGCTTTGCAGGTGCCTGGCGGCCAGTTCAGCCATTTCGCCGGCACCAAGCAGAAGCACCGTTTTGTCGGTCAGGTCGCCAAAGATACGTCCGGCCAGTTCCACGGCACAGGAAGATACATTGACCGCCTGCTTGCCGATCCCCGTTTCCGTGCGGGCACGTTTGGCGGCGGAGAAGGTAGCCTGGAACAGGCGGTGCAGGATGTGTCCGGCTGTACCGGCGGCAAGGGCATGCTCATAAGCGGATTTAACCTGACCAAGAATCTGGGGTTCGCCCAGAACCAGCGAATCCAGGCCCGTTGCGACGGCGAACAGGTGGTGTACGGCGGGTTCCGATGTATGTGAATACAAGTGTTCCAGCACCACATCCAGAGGGAGCTCCGAGATTTCCGCAAACCATTCATGCATCAAGGCAATGGCCGCATCCGGATCGTGGGTCACGAGAGTGAATTCGACGCGGTTACAGGTAGACAACATGGCTGCTTCACGTACGGCGGGCTCCGCTACAAGGCGTTGCAGCAGGGTAGGGATATCCATTTCGGCGACAGCAGCACGTTCGCGCAACTCAACCGGTGCCGTTTTATGATTCAGACCAACATGGCAAATCCGCATGGTTGCGAAACCTATTCTTTATACCGCAAGGGGTATAGTCCGTTCTTCTTGCAGGATAAGGGGTAATTCGATTTCCCCTACAGGGGTGCTGCCGAACAGCACAGCCTCCATTCGCCCTTTGGTATCCAGGCGCACTATCAATAATGGCAATTCATGCAGGCGGGCAGACATTTCACCATCTGTTCCGGAAATCGCTTGTATTGTCCGATTGCGCAAATCATCCACGTATTCGCCATGGGATATGCTGGAGGCATATAACGCAAGTGACTTCATGCCATCCGATTCCGGCGATTGATCACATGTTGCCAACGTGGTGAGGTCAGGATCGCTATGGTTGAACGGACAAACAGCTTGAGCCACACCATTATGGCCACGCAACAGGCCATAGGTGACTGATGGTTGTGCATTGAAGGCATTGCGCAGCAATTCCTGTGTGGCATGCCGCGTGATGGAAAGGCTGTTTTTCTTTTCGATATCATCAACCATTGTAGAAGGTTGGAAGTAATTGTGACGTGGGTCAATGTTTAACTTTTTTTTAACGCTAAACTTGACAACCTTTTTCCCGATGAGTAGTAAACCACCTGAGTGGGAGGTTTTTATATTGTTTAAGCCATTTTCTCTGATGCTGGTGCCCGATCGCGGGAGCGTTCGCTCCCTGCGTATGACACCCCGTTTGCTTACTATCTTGAGCGGTTCACTGGTGTCGTTGCTTGTACTCGGAGCATGGGGAGGATGGCAGGTTTGGCATGGCCAGGCAAAGAATCATCAGATTATGTCTCTGGAAAATCAGCTGGCCATGACGCAAGCCCGTTATCAGGGTCAGATTGGTAAACTGCAAATCCGCATTGATTCGGATCGCAAGCGGCTGGCGGTATATGCGCGCAATATTGGTACCATACAGGCTCGTTTGGCACGGCTGGATGCACTGGGCTCGCAATTGGTCGAAGTCGCTTCACTGGATGCATCTGAGTTCAATTTTGGCATTGAGCCTGCCATCGGCGGCCCGCGCGTACCTGTCATGAATACCGTTCCGGATGCTATTGATGTATCGCTGGAACGATTGGACTCCCGCCTTTCGAGCATGGACACCCAACTTGCAGCCATTGACTATCTGCTTGAGAAGAAACGCATGGTACAGGCAGCAAAACCGCATGCATGGCCGACGGAAGGTGGGTGGATAAGTTCTCGCTATGGTATGCGTATCGACCCCTTCAATGGAGGTCGGGAGATGCACCGTGGTCTTGATATTGCCAACCGGTTCGGCGCGCCTGTCCTGGCCGCCAGCCATGGTATCGTTACATTCGCCGGGAAAATGAAAGGGTTCGGTAACATGATTGATATTGATCATGGTTATGGGTATGTGTCGCGCTATGGTCATATGTCCAGTCTTACCGTTCATGTGGGAGACGAAGTGGCCGATGACCAACTTATTGGGAGGGTCGGATCAAAGGGCCGCTCCACCGGGCCGCATTTGCATTATGAAGTCCATCGTTATGGACGATCCCTCAACCCGCTAAAGTATTTGCC
>CAZEMN010000190.1:0-2332 GCA_964513335.1 uncultured Zetaproteobacteria bacterium
CGTCGATTCCCACGCTGCGTGACATGATGAGGCATGCCAGGAACAACCACTCTTGCTATGCGAGCCATCTCCCGATTTTGAACTCAGATTACCGGCTAGTCAAGGAATAGGTATTGTGTCCCCGGATTTCGCGGATTTTTTATGTCCCCGGATTGGATTGCAAAACGGCTGGCGCGATAAGGGTGCATTAAGACGAAGGGCAAATTATCAACAAATGGCATCAATATCAGGAATTTCAATAAAGGGGTGTGTTTCGGGAAGAAGTATCCGTACGCTTCGCGCATGCAATTCAAGCTGGCAGGAGACTTCATCCCGCAGGGCGACCAGCCCCGGGCCATTGCCGAACTGGTGTCGGGCGTGCGCGAAGGTGCGCGTCACCAGACGCTGCTCGGCGTCACCGGTTCCGGCAAGACGTACACCATGGCCTGTGTGATTGAACAGGTGCAGAAGCCGACTCTGATCATGGCACCGAACAAGACGCTGGCGGCGCAACTCTATGGCGAGTTCAAGCAGTTTTTCCCCGATAATGCGGTTGAGTATTTCGTTTCCTACTACGATTATTATCAGCCCGAGGCCTATGTGCCGACCTCGGACACGTATATTGAAAAGGATTCGTCCATCAACGAGCACATCGACCGTATGCGTCATGCGGCAACGCGTGCGCTGCTGGAACGCGAGGATGTCATCATCGTTGCCTCCGTTTCCTGCATCTACGGCCTCGGCAGTCCGGAGGCATACTCGGATATGCTGCTGTATTTCGAAGTGGGGCGTGCGCAGGACCAGCGTAAATCGGTCAGGAAACTGGTTGAACTGCAATATGAGCGTAATGATACCGATTTTCACCGTGGCTGTTTCAGGGTACGCGGTGATGTGCTGGAAATCTTTCCGGCACATGCCGAGGATTTTGCCATTCGTATCGAGTTCTTTGGCGATGATGTGGATGCCGTTTCCCGCTTCGATCCGCTGACCGGAAAACGGCTGGAATCTCTGCATAAATATACGGTATTTCCAAAGTCCCACTTTGTGACGCCACGCAGCCAGCTGATTACGGCGATGGATGCGATCCGGACGGAACTGGCCGAACGGCTGGCTGAACTGCATGACCGGAACAAACTGGTCGAGGCGCAGCGGCTGGAGCAGCGCACGATGTTCGATCTGGAGATGATTCAGGAGATTGGTTATTGCACCGGCGTGGAAAACTATTCACGCCATCTGACCGGGCGCGCACAGGGTGAACCGCCACCGACGCTACTCGATTATCTACCCAATAATGCGCTGGTGATACTGGATGAGTCGCATGTCACGGTGCCGCAAATCGGTGGCATGTTCAAGGGCGACCGCTCGCGCAAGCAGACGCTGGTGGATTTCGGTTTTCGCCTGCCCTCGGCGCTGGATAACAGGCCCTTGCAGTTCCACGAATTCGAGATGGCGGCGCCGCAGTCTATTTATGTTTCGGCTACGCCCGGTCCTTATGAGATGGAGCATTGCGAAGGCGCTTTTGCCGAGCAGGTCATTCGCCCGACGGGTCTGGTTGATCCCGAGGTGGAGGTGCGCCCGGCTACTACGCAGGTTGATGATTTCGTCAGTGCGGCGAATGAGGTGGTCAAAAAGGGCTATCGCGTGCTGGCCACATGCCTGACCAAGCGTATGGCCGAGGATATAACGGAATATTTGAATGATTTGGGCATGCGTGTGCGTTATTTGCACTCGGACATCGATACGATGGAACGCATGGAAATCCTGCGCGACCTGAGGTTGGGTGCATTCGATATACTCGTCGGTATCAATTTGCTGCGGGAAGGACTGGATTTGCCGGAGGTGGCTCTGGTAACAATATTCGATGCGGACAAGGAGGGTTTTCTGCGTTCCGAACGCTCATTGATTCAAACCATCGGCCGCGCATCCCGCAATGTTGAAGGCCATGTGATTCTGTATGCCGATAAAATCACTGGATCCATGCGTCGAGCCATGGATGAGACCGCACGCCGCCGTGAAAAACAACTGGCCTACAACAAAGAGCATGGCATTACGCCGAGGACTGTGAAGAAGGAAATAAGGGATATTCTCGGTTCGGTTTATGATATGGATTACGGTCATATCCCCGAAGTGGCTGAACCTGAGATAGAATACCTGTCCGATACCGAAAGGCAGTCCCGCATTGCCGAACTGGAGCGGCTGATGCTGGAAGCCGCCGTCGATCTCCGCTTTGAGGATGCGGCAAAATACCGCGATGAAATACAGAAGCTGGCCTGAATTATTCATGAACTGATTAGCTCTTCCCAGTATTTTCCAATCCATAAATGAGCCTGAAAAGTAGCTGCATGGTGTTCAG
>CAZEMN010000191.1:0-2304 GCA_964513335.1 uncultured Zetaproteobacteria bacterium
ATAGCTTACACGGATAGCGATTCAAAATTTACCCACACACTTCCGCGTAGACCCACTTTTTTTTACCACCTTGGGAACAATTTATTTACCCTTGGCATGATCGGTCTGGTCTGGAATTTTCCCAGATCGCTCGGACGCCTTCCGATCATTCCGGCTCTGGTTGTTTTCATGCTGTTTTTCATGCTGAATGAAAACATGGAGTGGACAGAGCTGCCGGGCAACAGCGTGCTGGTTCAGGTTCCGGTGTATTGGTTATTAGGAATCATACTCATCTCTGCTCAGTGGATCAGAAGCCGCGGCCGCCCTCTGGACCGGGCTGCCATCAAGGTACTGACCATGATGCTCGGTATTCTCATTCTTTCCATCGCGGGAGTTTATTTCGCATCTATATTTTTACATGGATATTCGACAGTCTCGCTGACCGGAAGCTTTCTTGGTTTATTCACCTTTTACATCATCCTTGCGTTAGCAGTGCAACGCTATCATCTATTTGGTATAGACCGCTGGTGGGCCGAGATATGGCTCTGGTTTTTTGCAGGTGCTGTGATCATCACGTTTGATATGGCATTGGTAACGGGTGCCCATATGGTTCCATCTTACGCACTCTCGGCTTCGGTGATTGCTGTGGGTTGGTTGTATTTCCCGGTGCGGCAACGGGTGTGGGAGAAACTGTTCCACCATAGGCCGTCTCATCTGGAAGAGTATGTCCCGATGCTGATCTCGCATTTTGTGCGACAGGATCATGCCGACAACATGCAGTTCTGGAAGCAGGTGCTGAATGACATATTCCGGCCTCTTATCATTGAAGTCAGGCAAGAGGGGGTACCAAATGTAATGATTGTTGAGAATGGCGTGCGGTTGCGCATACCTTGCCTGATTCCGGAATGCAGCATCGATCTGGCGCATGCCGATAAGGGTAAACGCTTGTTTAACAGCGATGATATTAAGCTTACTCAAGCACTTTTTAACATTTTAGAACGCGCCGCAGAGCAACGGGAAGTTTATATGCAGGGCATACTGAACGAGCGAAAACGTATCATGCGTGATTTGCACGATGACATCGGTGGCAGATTGCTAACTTTGGCACATGCCGAACATAGCGAAGTCAAGACAGCCGCCGATGCGTTGAAGAGCCTGCGTGAAATTATATATAGTCTGGACACGGAACAGCGGGTGACAGTGAATGCCGCGATTGCACGACAGCGCATCGAATCGTTGGAACGTTGTGAACTGGCGAAAGTCTCATTTGAATGGCACTGGCAGGAACTGGCGCATGATATCGAACTAACGCCTCGGCAGTTTTTGAATCTGATGCTGATATGCCGCGAAGGGCTGAGCAATGTATTCAGGCATGCGAAGAATGGGTGTGTTGTGTTTGACTGGCATGTAGAGCGAGAGAAGTTGCAAGTAAAAATTATGAATGATGGCGTGGAGGACTGTCCAAGGCAGCTAAAGCCAGGCAAGGGGCTACGGAATATGCGGATTCGTGTCGAAGAGCTTGGCGGCAAGTTTGAGTATATTTGTGAGGATAAAACCTTTTGCGTGATATTTTCGATACCTTTGGATGAATCATTTGGCGCGCGTGATGCGTAACATATTGATTGTGGAAGACCATGATGGATGCCGGGCCTGGTGGGAAAAGCATCTGGGCGATGTGTTTCCAGGAGCTCCGGTTTCTAGCGCCGCAACACTTGCCGATGCCAGAGAATTATTGGTACAACATTGTTTTACGCTCGTCATTCTGGACATTAACCTGCCGGATGGATCAGGCATTGATTTGCTGCGGGAAATCACCCTGAGCTATCCAGAAACATATGGGGTGATCTGCAGCATCTATGACGACGATAAGCATATTTTTGCTTCCTTGAGAGCAGGAGCCAAAGGCTATTTACTCAAGGACCAGTCCCGCGAACAGCAGCTTGATCAGCTTGCAGATATTGTGCGTGGGCGACCACCGCTTTCACCCGGAGTTGCCCGCAGGATTCTGGGGTATTTTTCTGAAGGAAAGGAAGGTCTGTGTGAGACCGGCGAACATGCCATACGATTATCCAGTAGGGAAACGGAAGTGTTGACGATGCTTGCCAAAGGGTACAGTCGACCTGAAGTTGCAGAACTTTTGGGTATCACGCTGAATACCGTCTCTGGTTACACTAAGGCCATTTATCAGAAGCTGAATATTTCCAACAGGGCTGAAGCCGTGGTTGAGGCCGTCAAGCTCGGCCTGATTGATCGTGATATCGAGTAAATTACACTAGGGCCTGTTAACATTAACTAGAATAAGTATAATAGTTACATGAAGTTAAC
>CAZEMN010000192.1:0-2231 GCA_964513335.1 uncultured Zetaproteobacteria bacterium
AATGCAGTGATTCTTCTCAATATATCAATGAGTTATGACTTCTTGAGGGTAATCTGATTAAATTGCCATCTAATACATAGCGCAACACATATGCGCCTGATCCAAATTGAATGATAAGTTCTCGCCTTCCACTGCCATCATCCATGGGAAAATCGGGGACAGTGTATGCATTTATCATCTAGCTAGGCAAAGCAGGCCAATTTTCTTGCAGTTGTTCAGTCCTGTTTGATTCTCCTTATGCGGCTATTTTTTCCACTTGAACCGATACATGACGCCCGGCACGGGCCAGTAGATTGACCAGAATGTCCACGCTGAAGCGATCAATCTTTCCGCACATCAAATCGCTGATGCGCGACTGATGGATACCCAATTTGCTGGCGACCTGCACTTGCGTCATACCGCTTTCTTCGATGATGGATTTCAGTTCTACCATCAGGCGGGAGCGCAGTTGCAGGTTGGCAGCTTCCGCCGTATCGAATCCAAGATCGGCAAACACATTCCCGCTGGATGCAGTAATCTTTTCCATATTAACCTCCAATTTGTTTAAACCTTTTGCGCGCCAGTTCAATATCGCGCTGCGGCGTCTTCTGGGTCTTTTTCACAAAGGCATGCAGTACATACACGGCATCGCTCATGCTGGCGGTATAAATTACACGGTGCTCGCCTTCCGCATGGATGCGAATCTCCCGCACGCCCTTGCCTACAGCCTTCATAGGTTTCCAGTCATCAGGATTCCTGCCGCGTTGCACCTGATCGAGTTGATGCCCGGCCTCGCGGCGCGCATCAGCCGGAAAGTCCCGAATCCTTTCCAGCGATGAGCCGATGAAAAACAGTGCTTTCACCACAAGGAATATACACTATATTTGATAATTATCAAGAATTATTGATATTGTGAAAACTTGGCGTCTGGCTTCGGTATATAACTGGGTCAGGCTGAGGTATTGAGTTAATCCGTGGAGGGGCGCAGTTCTCTTGCGTGCCAGACACGCAGGATGATGATTAAATTGTCATCCAATACATAGCATAACACATATGCGCCTGATCCAAATTGAATGATAAGTTCTCGCCTTCCACTGCCATCATCCATGGGCCTGCAACGGTTCGGCCATTTCCAGAGGCTTTCCGTCCCCTGGCGAATAAGTTCAGCCGCTTTTTTTGCTGCGGCAGGGTTCACAGATTTAAGGTGAGTGAAGAGTCGAAACTGATCCTGGACGGCTTCAGGATGCCAGATTATTTTGCAGGGCATGGTACTAATACCTTCATAAATAAAGCCATATGCAGCCTTATTTATGAAGGAACTAGTAATTCATCGTTCGTGCCGATAGACCTCAACCATGCATCAACCTTGTCATGCTCTATGAAATTCCCGGCGCGACACCCTTTGAGCCTGCGCATATCTTCATCAAGCTCCTTCGATGCCCGCCCCATATTCATCTCGAAGGGGAGACCGCCTGTTCTTTCAATCTGATGGTAAAACAGGTTAATGGCTTCCGATGGTTTAAGACCAATCTCCTTGAGAGTCTTTTCCGCGTGCTCTTTGAGTTCTGGTTCTATACGCGCTCTTACTACCGCTGTCTTTGCCATGGTGTCACCTCACAGATTCAATGTAGCACTAATGAGCCACAAAGACAATAAACGGAGCATCTCCGGGTTAATACAAGGGATTGTTCTCGCCAAAGGAGAGTCCATACTGTGCGATGTGTTCATCACATAAGGGGGCATCAAATGCGCAAACGGATGGTTGAGCGGGATAATCAGGAAGTCTCCAGAACGGAATATCACTGGTTGAATCTGGAAAACATAGCACAGGCGGAGATGACATCCGAGGATGCAGCGCACCCGATCGAATCGGCACTGGTTTCTGGTTCCGGCTCGGGTTGGCGGGCGGCAGAACCCGGAGAGCAAACGCTTCGCCTGCTGTTTGACGAGCCGCAGAGAATTGAGATGATTCATTTGGCGTTTCAGGAGGAACATGAGGAGCGTACGCAGGAGTTTGTGCTGCGCTACTCCACGGATGGAGGCCAGACTTACCATGATATTGCCCGCCAGCAGTACAATTTCAGCTCACCGGATTCGACCCGCGAGCTTGAAGATTACCGCGTTAATCTCAATGGCGTGACAGCGCTGGAGTTGTGCTTGATTCCGGACATCAGCGGAGGCGCCGCCCGTGCCTCACTTACCGAGTGGCGTATCGCTTAACCAAACAGGATTGCACCACAGATTGCACCACA
>CAZEMN010000193.1:0-2221 GCA_964513335.1 uncultured Zetaproteobacteria bacterium
ACCGGGTCCTGGCGCTGATAAATGCACGACTTCATGCAATCATTGCAGATGCGATGGCCGGTTCCGGCGACCATCGGGTTATCCACCACGACCGCCGCCAGAGCACCGATGGCACAGCCTTCGGCCATGAGCAAGTTCATTTCCGATATCTTTTCCTCCAGGGGGCAACCTGTCAGCGTCACGCCCAGGGGGCTCTTGCTGAAGGTGTTGGAACGTTTCTCTTTCAGGCCCTTGGAACAGGAGTCACGATCCTGTTTATGGCACCAGATACAGTAATGTGCCTGATCCATGGCATAGGCCGGATTACATCCAGGGTCCGTCAGCTTGAATCCCCGACGCTGTTTTAACATATCTCCGGGCAAACGCATCTGGTCTATGCCGTGATGTTCTTCGGAAACCACGGACACCAGATGCATAAAATCAAGATTATGTGGCAGTTTAAACAACACACCGTCCGCATGGTGCGCACGGCCAGCCTGAGTGTGTACCGCCCACGCAGCATAGCGTGCCGCTGTTTCCAGGGCGTACGCATGCTGTTTCGGGTTCTTGAGCCACTCAATTACCCGGCTAGCATAGCGTTGTTCGTCAAAGGGCGCGCCGCACAAAGCCTCCATGGCGGAGATGAGTGCTTCGCCCTCATCATTCTCCACCTGAACACCTTTGATGGCGCGCTGAATAAACTTGCGTTTGCAGGTGGAAATCAATTCATTCGCCAGTTGTTGCTTCTTTCGGTCCAGCACCTGTGCCCGGATGCCGAACAGTTCAGCAAGAAATGTTTCAAGGTGAGGAGCCAAGTCCATAAGCAGGGCGGAATGCTCCTTAGGTGAAAGCAAGTCTGGCTGCTCCCGGCCATCATGAAGCCGGGCGTGCAGGGCTTCATCACTGGCCGCAAGCGCAGTGAGAAAAATATCATCGATGCGTTTGGGGCCCTCCAGGCGATATAAATCCTCAAAGGATAAGCCGTGGGCGAGGGTGAGAGTGACTTTGGCGACAGTTTTCATGGGCCACTCATACTGCTACCAAGCCTGTTCCCCGGCAACCTGTAAGCAATCTGTAGCCTGTTCCAATATAAAATGAACAGCAAAAGAAGTCCTCTTCCGGCTTGCGGACGGCAGGCCGCGCCTACAGGATTGCCCGATGCTGCAACCATCCGCCCCCACTGCAACCCAACCCGCGGACGAGCACGCCTTTTACCGGCTCGGCCCGGAGCAGGTACTGCAAGCGGTGGAAAGCCTCGGCTTTACCTGTAGCGGCCACCAACTGGCGCTGAATTCCTACGAAAATCGCGTCTATCAGATTGGTCTGGAAGGAGATGAACCAACTGTTGTCGCCAAATTCTACCGTCCGCACCGCTGGAGCGATGCCGCCATCCTCGAAGATCACGATTTCACGCTTGATCTGGCAGAGCTGGACATCCCCGCCGTACCGCCGCTGATGATTGACGGGCAAACGCTGCACCATTTTCAATCCTACCGCTTCGCGCTCTACCCGTTCATGCCGGGACGCGCGCCCGATCTGGAAAACAAGAACCAAATCGAGCAACTCGGTCGCTATTTCGGTCGCCTGCATGCCGCGGGACGCAGCCGCGCCTTTGCCGAGCGACCGAGACTTGATGTGAAGAGCTTCGGCGACAATGCCTATGAATATCTGCTTGAACAGCAGCTTTTGCCCTCCGAACTGGAGGATAATTATGTGTGTATCGGCGAAGACTTGCTCAATGGCATCGAGGATGTGTTTAACGTACTTGATCCGGTCTATATCCGCGTGCAAGGCGACGCCCATCCGGGTAATATTCTCTGGCAGGGTGGTGCGCAAGGTGCGGAGGGAACCCCGTGTATCCTCGATTTTGACGATGCACGCATGGGGCCTGCCGTGCAGGATTTGTGGATGTTCGTCTCCGGCGAACGCGATCAGATGGAAGCAACGCTGGACACCCTGCTGGGCGGCTATACTGCTTTCTGTGATTTCAATACCGCCGAGCTGCGCCTGATCGAACCGCTCAGAGCCTTGCGTATCATGCATCATGCCGGCTGGCTGGCCAAACGCCGTGACGATCCGGTGTTTCGTGATGCTTTTCCGTGGTTCAACACCCAGCGCTACTGGGAGGAACATCTCCTGTCCCTGAAAGAACAAATGGCCGCCCTGCACGAAGAACCGTTGCAATGGCTGGGGAAATAGAATAATTCAGCATGCAGGATCCGGCCTTGATTCTCACAAGGGT
>CAZEMN010000194.1:0-2188 GCA_964513335.1 uncultured Zetaproteobacteria bacterium
CGCGTACCGTTCGGGACGGTAAGGTCGGAGGTTCGAACCCTCTCACCCCGACCATCTTTATTTTTTGTGACATGGGTCACGACTTTTGTCGAAAAATCAGTTATGATGAAGTCGTAAAAAGGCTACCAGTGGCTTTTTGACTGTCCATTCATCGGCTATGCTTGCACAGTAGGTATGCCGGGAGGCTGAGCATGGCGGAAGTGAAGACGAAAAAGCCGGATGTGAAACTAAAAAAAAGAGTGATTACTGATGAGGGTATCAGCGTCATTCACACACTGGACGGTAAGGAGCAGATTGAACTGGTGGCTGCCGGTGAGATTTCCCTGTTGCCACAACTGGCTGCTTCCCGGCCAGCGCGGCGGGCGGATAAAAAGCCGCTGGATATGGATGTGATTATTGAATCCGTAGCCCGATCTATTGCAACGACCCAGGATCAATACAAATGCATCATGTTTACGGATCTTGTCGGTTCTACCGAATACAAACGTCGTATGGGACATACCAAGGGTTTTATGCGTAATCGCGTGTTTTGCGATACCTGCGAACGTGGTGTGGAGCGTTTCGATGGCATGGTGGTCAAGCGTCTCGGAGACGGCGTGATGGCGGTATTTGAGTCGGCAATGGATGCGGTTCTGACAGCCCTGATGATCCGGCGCACCATTGAAGCGAGTCGGCGTAAATTGAAGAAATTGATTGGTCCCGTACAATATCGTATTGGTATTACCTGCGGTTATGTGAAGGAGATATCCGGCGATGCTCCCGACTATATCGGGCATGCCATGGATAAGGGTGCACGTATCGAAAGTGTGGCCAAAAATAATCAGGTATTGATTGACGAAATTGTGTATGGCCTGATTCATACCAAGATTCGGGATTATTCGGAGGATATTATCATCGGCCCTCCCCGTAACCTGACATTGAAAGGAATCGGCGTAAGCACGTTGTACGAAATCGCACCCAAAGAGATGGGGCTGGCGGGTAGTCTGGGATCCCGTTTGCGGCAAATGTTCCGCTAGAAGACTTGCTGATTTGCGCTATTTGATGCCCTCAATCACCTTGAAGCCTTCACCTTCATAAAGATACTCCGTGTTTTGCAGATGCATGTTCAATACGGATTCGTAAGGTAATTTTCGATTGGCCACCATAAACAATGTTCCTGACGGCTTCAGGCTGCAACAGGCAGCATGGACCATGGCCTTTCCCAGCGTAATATCCTGAGACTTTCCAGCATGAAAAGGAGGGTTTAAGACGATCCAGTCCATCCCCTGTGGTATGGGTTCCGTAGTGGCGTCCAGCCAGTGCATGCAAATCATGGTGTGTGGAACATGCGACAGATTTCGTGTTGCACATGCAACAGCTGTTGCATCTGAATCGACAAGATGCATCTCGGATATGTTATCGCACCGGCGTAGAATGGATACGGTCAAAAAGCCGGCACCACATCCCAGATCCATGCCACACCCGGACAAATCTCCAGGCAAGTATTTGGCAAGCAAGCGCGAACCGGCATCAATCCGATCCCAACTAAAAAGACCAGGCTGTGATATCAAGCCATGGGCGGAAATGGCATGTGGCAGGGCTTGTGTTTTCCATTCCCGCATCAGGGTTGTATTCAGGCCATCGGACTTTTGTGCGCATATACAGCGGCATTTTGATTTGACGGTTGCTCGTGCATTGCCTGCCAGTTCGACGATACGTTTCTCAAAAGCACGTGCGCCCAGGTTGTTGGGCGTACAAAATACCATCTGACCATCGGAAGACAGTAAATCCATAGCCGTGGCAATCCAGCCCAGGGTTTGGATACGTTGTTTGCTTCCCAAGATTAGAATCATGTCAAAAGTGCACCCGGCAATTTCAGGCGTGGACGGAATGTTTTGCCGTGACAGTTTCAGAGCAAGGTGCCGCATGTGCTGCTGTATTTGTAATTCTCCGGAAAGGCAAACAAGTTCCGATAGAAGAGGATGTGGAAAGGCGTTAAAGATGGCTGCCCTGAGTACGGGCGCTCCTTTTGCAAATTGATATTCCAGTAATTTGAGCCCGGTTTGGTAAAGCAGGCCAGCAGCAGCGTTCATTTAACCTGGTCTAGATACTGAAGTTGGGTGCGGAAGCCGGTTGGCTTAATATTTCGGCCTGCCGGGCTTTTTCCAGACAGGAAGCCAGTGTAAGCGTTGCCAGATTCTGAAGGCAG
>CAZEMN010000195.1:0-2155 GCA_964513335.1 uncultured Zetaproteobacteria bacterium
TTCAAACCTATCTTCGCATCATCCCACATGGCCGCAGCGTCATAGCCGGTAAAATCCTCGCCCATCTGGTACAGAAAACGAATTTTCGGGAACTTGAGTAGTTTTTTTTCTACGGCGGGGATTAGAACATTCTCATAATCTGAGCCAGTAACGGCTCCATGCGCAGAAAAGCCCAATGCATTTTCGGGAAGATTCGGGATCGATTTAAGCATATCAACCTCCACCACGATTATAGACGATTGTTTACATGCTGAAAAAATGCTTTTCCCCTTTTCATTCATCCACATTGTCAGCATCATCTGCATCAAGCCTGAGCTATTCATAAATCGCCGTGATGATTACGCAGGAACTTTGTTCGCAACGGACAGCGTGGCCCCGAAGCGGCCATTCCGAGGATGGAGGTCGTAGCCATGCATACGGACGACCGACGAGGGATTCGGTGCGAACAAAGGAACAAGCAAGGGCACGGCAGCATTTATGAATAGTTCAGGCTAGTTTATTGAGGAGTTGTAGCAGGTGACAGAGCGTTATAAAGCACAGGAAATTGAGGCGAAATGGCAACGAATATGGGAGGAATCGGGTGTGGACATTGCGTCCGATGCATCCGCCGATACTCGGGAAAAATACTACTGTCTGGTGATGTTTCCCTACCCGTCCGGCAATCTGCATATGGGCCATGTGCGTAATTATTGTCTGGGTGATGCGGTCGCCCGCTACAAGCGTATGCGTGGATTCAATGTGTTGCATCCCATCGGCTGGGATGCTTTTGGTTTACCAGCGGAGAATGCAGCCATCAAGCATAGTCGCCCGCCTGCCGAGTGGACCTATGCCAATATTGACCAGATGCGGGGGCAGCTGAAACACCTTGGCCTGTCCTATGACTGGAGCCGGGAAATCGCTACCTGCCGACCGGAATATTACCGCTGGGAGCAGTGGCTGTTTACTCGCCTGCTGGACAAGGGTTTGGCCTACCGCAAAGAGGCCGAGGTGAACTGGTGCGAGCCTTGCCATACCGTGTTGGCCAACGAGCAGGTGGTGGATGGTGTATGCTGGCGCTGCGATACGCCGGTGGTACGAAAGAATCTGGCACAGTGGTTTATCAAAATCACCGATTATGCCGAGGAACTGCTGGCTGATCTGGATACATTATCCGGTTGGCCGGAGCGTGTAGCCGAGATGCAGCGTAACTGGATTGGCCGCTCTACGGGAGCGGAAGTATCGTTTGCTCTCGAAGGCAGCGCCGAAACGCTGGATATTTTTACCACCCGGCCTGATACGCTGATGGGTGTGACCTATATGGCGGTGGCAGCCGGACATCCGCTGGCGAGATGCGCGGCGGAATCGAATCCCGAACTGGCTCAGTTTGTTGATGAATGCTCAAAGGTATCGACCAAGGAAGCGGACATTGCGGTGATGGAGAAGAAGGGCATGCCGCTGGGTATGAATGCGATCCATCCGATTACTGGAAAGAAGGTTCCGGTCTGGGTCGCCAACTTCGTGTTGATGGGTTATGGAACCGGTGCGGTGATGAGTGTTCCGGCCCATGACGAACGCGATTTTGAGTTTGCCCATAAGTACGGCATTCCCATTCGGCAGGTGATTCGTCCCGCGAACGGGGATTGGGATATTGATGCGGAAGCATTCACGGATGCGGGCGTACTCATTAATTCCTGTGAATTCGATGGCCTGAATTCACAGGCAGCCAAAGGAAAGATAACCGGATGGTTAGCTGCGCATGGGAAAGGCTCCGAACGGGTGCATTACCGCCTCCGGGACTGGCTGGTATCGCGCCAGCGCTACTGGGGTGCGCCGATTCCAGTAATTCACTGCGAGGATTGCGGGATAGTCCCCGTTCCCGACGATCAGCTGCCGGTAAAACTGCCGGAAGACCTGCAACCGACAGGCGGTGCGAGTCCGTTAACCGAATGTAAATCATTTGCACATGTCGATTGCCCGGCCTGCGGTAAGTCCGCCAGACGGGAAACCGATACCTTCGATACCTTCATGGAATCATCATGGTATATGGATCGCTATACCTCGCCGCGCAACGATACGGCCATGCTCGATGCCGCTGCGATGCGCCGCTGGTTACCGGTGGATCAGTACATTGGTGGTGTGGAGCATGCGGTGTTGCATCTACTTTATGCCCGTTTTT
>CAZEMN010000196.1:0-2117 GCA_964513335.1 uncultured Zetaproteobacteria bacterium
GGTGCCTGGTTGATTGAATCAAAAGGGCTGCATCTCAAAGTGGGTTGCAGCAAAAAGTAAAAGGAGCAGTTATTGCTATTTTCGCAAGCTGACGTGCGCACAGCGAGAGAGGCATAATCATGCGGGACAAGCTGGAATTCAGGCTTTCCGGCATGGAAGGAGAAACTGTCGCAGGACAGGCCGCCATGCCTTCCCGGACAGCGAAAACAATCCCCGAAACCCTCGGGGAGAATCACATCACCGCATTGAACAGGGCCGTGGGCAAGGCTACCGATGCCATGTTGCCACTCCAGCACGCGCAGGGCTACTGGAGTTTTGATCTGGAAGCGGACTGCACCATTCCCTCCGAATATATTCTAATGATGCATTTCATCGGCAAAGTAGACGAATCTCTGCAAGCCAAACTCGCAGCTTACCTGCGCGCGCACCAGGGCAATGATGGCGGATGGCCGCTGTATCACGGCGGCAAGGCGGAGATCAGTTGCTCGGTGAAAGCCTACTATGCGCTCAAGTTGACTGGCGATTCCCCCGACGCTCAACACATGAGTCATGCGCGCCGGTTTATTCTGGAGCAGGGAGGTGCGGCGCGTTGCAACGTGTTCACGCGCATTGAATTGGCCAAGTACGGTCAGATTCCCTGGCGTGGCGTACCGTTCATGCCTGCCGAGATCATGCTGCTGCCACGCTGGTTCCTCTTTCATATCAACAAGATTTCATACTGGTCGCGCACGGTTATGGTGCCGTTATTGATTCTCTATACCCTGCGCGTGCAAGCAAAGAATCCCGGTCATGTAAACATCCGTGAGCTATTCACCACGCCGCAGGAACAGGAAAAGAATTATTTTCCCGTCCGCTCGGGATTGAATCGTCTGTTCCTGTATGCGGAACGCACCATCCGCCACCTCGAACCCCTGATTCCTCACTGGATACGTCAGCGTGCATTAAAGAAGGCCGAATGCTGGATGCTGGAACGGCTTGGTAAAGGGGGACTGGGCGCTATCTTTCCGGCCATGGTCAATGCCTATGAGTCACTGATCCATTTGGGCTATCCCGAGGACCATCCCGTACGCAAACAAGCCAGACAAGCGCTGGATGACCTGCTCATTGAGACGGATGAAACCGCATGGTGCCAGCCCTGTAATTCACCCATATGGGACACTGCCATTGCCTGTCTTGCCATGCAGGAAGTAGACTCGGAAAAGGCCATGGATGCTTCACGCCGTGCACTGGGCTGGCTGGCGACGCAACAGTTACGGGATGAGCCGGGCGATTGGCGCGAGAGTCACCCCCGTCTTGTCGGTGGTGGCTGGCCTTTCCAGTTTGAAAACAGCTTCTATCCGGACCTGGATGATACAGGTATGGTGGCATGGGCGATGGATAATGCCAAAAACAAGGATTACGAAGATAACATCCGGCGTGCCATGGACTGGGCCTGCGGTATGCAATCCAAAAGTGGTGGTTTTGCCGCATTCGATGCGGATAACACCCACAGCTATCTCAATCATATTCCTTTCGCCGACCATGGCGCGCTGCTTGATCCGCCAACCAGCGATGTCAGCGCCCGTCTGGCCACGGTTCTGGGGGGCCTTGTCCGGCGCGATGCGAAATACCAGCCGCATCTGGATGCATGCCTGAACTTTCTGAAGAGCGAGCAGGAAGAAAACGGCGCATGGTTTGGCCGTTGGGGAACCAACTATATCTATGGAACATGGTCGGTTGTAACGGGCCTGATCCATGCAGGCACCGAACGAGACGACCCAATGATCCAGCGTGCCGTAGAATGGCTGAAAGGTATGCAGCATCTCGATGGAGGCTGGGGTGAAAGCAATGATACCTATGAACATCCCGAAACGGCCGGTCAGGGTCAGGCCAGCACGGCCTTCCAGACAGCGTGGGCCATGCTTGCCCTGATGGAAGCGAGTGAGCATGAAAGCCGCGAAGTACAGCGTGGCGTACAGTACCTGATTGAACGCCAGCGACATGATGGTTTGTGGCAGGATGAGGCATTCACTGCACCAGGGTTCCCGCGCGTGTTCTATCTGAAATATCATGGCTACGATAAATATTTCCCGCTGTGGGCGCTGGCCCGGTACCGCAATCTACAACATTTAGCCTGA
>CAZEMN010000197.1:0-2060 GCA_964513335.1 uncultured Zetaproteobacteria bacterium
TTAGGGCATTCCCATCGCCTGGATTGTGATTGCCGACAAGCAGGGTCTGGCGCGTTGTCCAAATACTGTCCAGGCAAGAAAAAAGGACTTACGCCGAGTGACGTAAGTCCTTTGTTTATTTGGTTGCGGGGGCTGGATTTGAACCAACGACCTTCGGGTTATGAGCCCGACGAGCTACCACTGCTCCACCCCGCGTCAGGGGAGCGGGAATATAATGCCAATCCCATCCGTGTCAAGCGGTTCACTGCATAACCTGCAGCAGGGTATCCAGTCCATGCATGTCAACCCGAACCTGGCCACGGCCTTGCAACGGGACGATAATTCCTTCTTTTTTCAGTGCGCTGATAGCACGTGAAATCGTTTCACGGCTGGTGGATAGCTGATCGGCAACCAGTTGATGCGTTGGCAGCTTAACTTCAAAACCACCATTCGCATCCGGTGAACCAAAACGAAGGCAGTAATCGCGCATGTAATTATATAAACGCTGTGGCACATCCATGGTGCTGACACGCTCAAGAACGGAGCTTGTTCGTCGTAGCCTGCTGACCATCTCGGCCAACAATTTTCGGGTCAATTGAGGCGTTTGCAACATCAATCGTTCAAAATCGGCGCGGCGAATACGCCCCAATTCGGTATCTTCCATCGTCATCACAGTTGCTGAACGGGGTTCCGCATCCAATAGCGCCATCTCGCCAAAGAAAGCCCCTTTTTCGAGTAAGCTAAGCACCACTTCGCGTCCATCAGTAGCATAGGAAGATATTTTTACGGATCCTTCGAGAATGATGAACATGGAATCACCGCTTTCACCTTCCTGTACGATGAGCATTTTTTTTGGATACTTCTGTGTGGAAACCAGTGCCGCAATCGCATCAATTTCAACATCATCAAGCTCAGAGAACAGTGGAATAGCCTTGATAATTTCTTGCATCACTATTTCTCCTCAGGGGTACGCATCACTGAAACCGGCCAGGTAGCCAACAAACGATGGCCCAAATGGGGCCGCAGCGCTTTCACCGCCTGTTTGATATGTTCTGACGTATCAATAGCTTCGATGATCAGTGGTAAATCGCTGGAAAGAGAGAGGAAAGCGCTGGTATGAACACCGTGTATTCCCATGCCTTCAATGCCGCGCATGACGGTTATGCCTTGTAGTCCTGCGCTGCGGCATAATTCAAGCACTGCCTGCATGGCAGGCATACCATTAATGCGATCGGACTCGGCCAGATATACTCGCAGGAATGTTCCCTCACGCATGATCTTCCCCCTTGCACTGCCAGGCTGGTACCGGGAGCGGGAGTCGAACCCGCACGAACGCAATGTTCTCGGGATTTTAAGTCCCGTGTGTCTACCAGTTCCACCATCCCGGCACAGTATGCACTATTTGCTGTGCATCATGCCAAGTCTTGCGGATAGAGCAAGTCGCGTGCATGCATATTCGGGCGAAAGATACCCATGTGTTGAAATTTTAAACCGGTATGCCAATATGCCAAATATGGTTGATTTTCTTAAGGAAAAGCGAATATGTACCCGCTATCTGGCGGACTATGAGATCGAAGTCCGTTCCACTGGTGTTGGTGAACAAACTCAATATGAAAAAACTGTTATGACGGATTTCTCTGATGAAGGGTTAAATTTTACCACTCATTATCCGGAGCGGTACAGCGAAGGTCAAAAGCTAAGTATCCGGATTCTGTTGCCGGAGAATAGTCCGGAAAGGGACAGTGAATTTTCCGGCATGGTTGCCTGGGCAAGCGATCCGGATATTTCAACTTGTGGAGAGATTGTTCAACCCCGGGTTGGCGTCATGATTGATGATGGCAATCTATCATGGCTTCTGGAAGATAACCGTGAGGACATGATGTAGGCAATCAGAAACTGGAGGCAGGGGCGGGAATCGAACCCGCGAATAAAGGTTTTGCAGACCTCTGCCTTACCACTTGGCTACCCTGCCACACGTTATCACCATAAAGAAAAAGGGCCCTGCGGCCCATGATTGGAGCGGGAAACCGGGTTCGAACCGGCGACCTCAACCTTGGCAAGGTTGCGCTCTACCAACTGAG
>CAZEMN010000198.1:0-2040 GCA_964513335.1 uncultured Zetaproteobacteria bacterium
GCCATTTCCGGTCCATGCGAAAGCCACCGTTGCATGTCATCCAGTTGTTCCACATTGCCGCAGATCAGGGCTTCAACACTGCCATCCGGCAAATTGTGAATATACCCTGTAACGCCAAGCTGGTCCGCTTCCATTTTGGCGTAGTGGCGAAAACAGACACCCTGCACACGCCCCGTGATACGAATACACAGGCATTGCCTCATGCTGTCTTCATTCGTCATAACGGATCCGGCGTAAGGATGGTGTCACAAGCCTCGGGTAGCAGGTTCGGGTAATCTGTTGAATAATGAAGGCCACGCGATTCCTTGCGTTTTTGCGCTGAGCGCACAATCAGTTCGGCGATGAGCGACAGATTACGCAGTTCAATCAAATCGCGGCCGATGGGGTGCTGCCAATAGTAGGAGGTAATCTCCTCACGGATCATGCCCAGACGGCGGCGCGCCCGGCGTAGACGCTCATCGGAACGAACGATGCCCACATAGTTGGACATGGTCGTACGGATTTCTTCCCAGTTCTGTTTGATTTGCACGCGCTCGGTTTCCGGTTCTACCCCGCTGGCATCCCATTCAGGCAAACGCGGTAACGGAACTTCTGCCTGATCCTTAATAGATTCAGCACATAACTCCGCCATAACCAGACATTCAAGAAGCGAATTGCTAGCCAGCCGGTTGGCGCCATGCAAACCGGTGCAGGCAGCCTCGCCAATCACATGCAGCCCGTTGATCGGCGTGCGCCCCGTCATATCAGTCTGCACGCCGCCGCACATGTAGTGTGCCGCAGGAACGATGGGCACCGGCTCATTGCACATATCAATACCGGTTTGCCTGAGCCGTTTCAGAATATTGGGAAATTGTACTTCAATTTTCTTTTTTCCTAATGGCTGTGCATCCAGATACATGTGGTCGCAGCCCTGTTTCTTCATTTCATGGTCGATGGCACGAGCCACAATATCGCGCGGTGCGAGTTCGGCGTGGGCATCGTAATCCGGCATGAAGCGATGACCCTGTGCATCAGTCAAATATGCGCCTTCACCGCGCAACGCTTCGGTGAGTAGTTGCGTTGAACCCCCGGGACTGAACAGGCATGTGGGATGAAATTGAGTAAATTCAAGGTTCATCACCGGACAGCCGGCGCGCCATGCCATGGCAATACCGTCGCCGGTGGCGACATGCGGGTTGGAGGTGTAGAGATAAACCTTACCGGCGCCACCGGTTGCCAGAATCGTGTGACGGGCGGCGATTGCGATAACCTCACCCTTTGGTGTCAGCAGGTAGACTCCCAGACAGCGATCCGGACCCTGCATATAACGTCCCAGATGGCGCGCGGTAATAACATCGACGGCCATATGCTGTTGGAAACAGGTGATGTTCGCATTATCTACCACCGGTTTCAGCAATGCTTCACCGACAGCTTTACCTGTAGCGTCCTTGGCATGCGCAATGCGCCTGTGCGAGTGCGCTGCTTCGCGGGTGAGATGCAATTGTTTACCCTCGGTGTCGAATGGCGTACCCAATTCCGCCAGTTCCCGGATAATACGGCCTCCCCGACTGATAATTTCATGGACGACATCCTCATGGCACAGCCCCGCACCTGCCCGTAAGGTGTCCGAAATATGTTTTTCGATGGAATCATCCGTATCCGTTACACCGGCGATGCCACCTTGTGCGTACCATGTGTTGGATTCAGAAAACACGTCCTTGTTGATGACGGCGACACGGCCATGCTCTGCCAGCCGATTGGCGGCAAACAGACCTGCGGCGCCACTGCCGATAATCAGATAGTCAAAGGTTGTTGTATTAGAGCCACTTGCAAAACTCATGAGCGGCGATCGGCTTCCCTGCTTCGGCCCATTTCCGAGCTGGAATCTCGGTACATGGAACCACCATGCCCCTCATTCCATCTCGAAAATGAACTCGAAGTGGGATTGCTGCTCATCCACTCAGAGTTTTGCAAGTGGCTCTTATTCATAGTGCTTGTTGACACATCCGTACCTTACGCCACGATGAGTGTCCCGTCCCGTAAATTCATGAGCCATCAGAG
>CAZEMN010000199.1:0-2031 GCA_964513335.1 uncultured Zetaproteobacteria bacterium
CATGCGTTGGTACGTAATGCAAGCAGTGCGAGGCCCAAACAGGTGGAGCAATTGGTAAAACTGGCCACGAATTCCCCCGAGGGCTTGCGGCTGGTCATTTGTGCGCCGGGGATCGAATCCAAAAAAGCGTTGCATAAACGTTTGACTGCATTACCGCAGATTGCATGGTGCACGTTCCCGCGCATGGATGAAACACAGTTCCGGCACTGGCTGGAAGGTTTAATAACGGATGCCGGGCTGACATTATCCAGTGAATCCATGGCGCTGCTGAGTGGACAATTGCAGGGGATGCGGCTTGCAGCGAGACAGGCGGTTGAACGCTTGCGCCTGTACGATGATGGCGAGGGCACGGAACTGGATGTACAGGTCGTGGGCGATTTGCTGGGGGAACGCAGTCCGCGCGATCTGGCAGCTTTTTGCAATGCCGTGGGCGAGCGTTCAGCCACTGCGCCGGGCATACTGAGGCATTTGTTGCGCGATCAACAGGTATCCGAGATTCAGGCGCTCAGTTGGTTATCCACACGCATACAACAATTATTAATGTATTCCTGGTATGTAGAAAAGGATCGCCGTTCAGCATCATCCAAAGCCCGTTTGTTTGGCGAGGCTAGAGCACGTGTGCCGCAGGAAGCGAAACAGTGGCAGGCCCGGGAATTGATACAGGCGATGGGGCAGATAAGCCGGGCTGAAATGCTGTTGAAGGGTGCCAGCGTTGAAGATAAACCCGTAGTTCTGGAGCGTTTGACGCTAAATCTTCTCAGTGCGGATACGAAGACGTCGCTTTGACCGATTGGCAAGCCTTTGATCACGAACACGTGTGGCATCCGTATGCCTCCATGTCTGACGCACCTGAAGCATGGCCAGTAGTTGGTGCTGACGGTGTGCGGCTGAGACTGGCGGACGGGCGGAAACTGATTGATGGCATGGCCTCGTGGTGGTGCGCAGTCCACGGTTATAATGTACCGGAACTGAACAGAGCGATTGAGCGTCAGCTCAAGGATATGGCGCACGTCATGTTTGGTGGATTGACACATAAGCCCGCAGCGAAGCTGGCCGAAAAACTGCTAAAAATTACGCCAAATGACATAAAACATGTATTTTTTGCCGATTCCGGCTCGGTTTCGGTCGAAATTGCGATAAAAATGGCATTGCAGTACTGGCAGGCGCTGGGCGTGCGAAAAAAAACGAAACTGCTGACCATCCGTTACGGTTATCACGGTGATACGTTTGGCGCAATGAGCGTTTGTGATCCTGTATCGGGCATGCACCATCTGTTTTCGAACATGCTGCCGCAGCACATCTTTGCCGAAGCACCCCCGAACGGTACAGATGCCGAATGGGACGATGGTCAGATTGCCGATTTTCGTCAGAACATTGAGCAACATCGGGATACCATTGCAGCGGTTATCCTTGAACCTGTCGTGCAGGGTGCGGGCGGTATGCGTATCTATGCCCCGGAATTTTTGCGGCAGGTGCGCAAGCTGTGTGACGAGTGTGACGTCTTGCTAATTGTTGATGAAATCGCGACCGGATTTGGCCGTACAGGCAAGTTGTTTGCCTGCGAGCATGCAGGGGTTGAGGCGGACATCATGTGTGTCGGCAAAGCATTGACCGGCGGCTATATGACGCTGGCGGCAGTTTTGACCAATGAAAAGGTGTGCGCAGGCGTGCATGAAAACGGTTCCATATTGATGCACGGGCCGACGTTTATGGCCAATCCGCTGGCGTGTTCGGTGGCACTGGCCAGTATCAAGTTGCTACTGGATTCACCCTGGCAGGAAAGGGTTGCCACTATCGAGTCCCAATTGGAGGTGGAACTTGCACCGTGCCTGGACTTGCCGCAGGTGGCGGATGTGCGCGTGCTGGGGGCAATTGGTGTTGTCGAATTAAAGCATCAGGTGGACATGGAACAGGTGCAACCGATGTTTGTCGAGAAGGGCGTATGGATACGCCCTTTTGGCAGGTTATTGTACGTCATGCCGCCTTATGTGATTTCACCGGATGATTTGTCATGCCTGACGCGTGCGATAT
>CAZEMN010000200.1:0-2012 GCA_964513335.1 uncultured Zetaproteobacteria bacterium
CCACGGGCCTCACCTTTACCAACATGACCGGAAATGGCGTAGGGATATCCCAACAGTTCTTTGGCAAGTTTGAAATCCGCCGCTTCAATTGCTGACCGGATACGGCTGGAAGAAACAACAGCGCCATGCATCTCAAACGCTTCGGCTACGCTCACGGTAAACCCCAGTTCCTTGCCCAATGAACGCAATACTTCGGCATCGCCTGTCCGGTCATGCCCGAAAGCGAAGTCGTAACCCGCATGGATATGCTTAAAATGCAGGGCATTATGCAATTGGCGTACAAAGCGTTCGGCAGACCATGCCGCCAGTTTCCTGTTGAAGTGCAGCAGCAACGCGGCATCCAGACCCGCACGCTTTAGTCCGTCCAGGCGCTCGTGCAGATGGCACAGTCGGCGCGGCTTTTCCGATGGAAAGAGGATGGCGCGCGGATGCGGTTCAAAGGTTACGGCGATGGCAGGTCCATTGACACTCAGAGCATGCCCCCGGGTTTCCGCCAGCACCTGCAAATGGCCCATATGTACGCCATCAAAATTTCCGATGGTTACGGCGCCGCCGTGGAAGCGGGAGGTTTCGGTGACATCTGCCCATGTACGGAAAATTTGCATGTTGCGCAGGCTAGCCGGGATGATCCATAAATACAGCCGTACCCTTTCTTGTCTCGGTTAATTCATACGAAAACAAAGTCTACGTGACGTTTTGTGGGAAGACGATATGATGCGCCGCTTGTTTATGCCGTTTTCAGAACTTGTCACGTTGTTTCCATGCCGATTATTGAGATCGCTGATGCGTGTTGTGCCTTCTCTGATTGTGTTGTTTACGATTATTTCCTGTACGGAAGTCATTCATCTTCCCGTTACGGATATTGGAAAGGAGGCCGTGCCGCCTGCTGAGGCAAAGGTCAGCAAAACACTGAATCAACCCGTCCATCTGAATAAGAATAGTTTTTTCACTCTTATGAAGCCGGTAATAGAGGCTGAAAGTACACGTATTCTACAAATCCGTCAGCAGGTGCTGCGGTTAAAGTCGTCAGCACGCCTGCAAAAACAGGAAGTGGTATGGATCCACCAAATCGCCACGGAATATCATGTTCCCTTTAACGGCAAGCCCGATTCTCGTTTCTGGCATCAATTATTGGCTCGGGTGGATATTGTGCCGCTGGAAATGGCGCTGGCACAGGCAGCAAACGAATCGGCATGGGGCAATTCAAGGTTTGCCCGCGACGCAAATAATTATTTTGGACACTGGTGTTTCAAAAAAGGTTGCGGTCTGGTGCCGCTGCACCGCAAGGCCGGAGCTCGCCACGAAGTGCAGCGATTCGATTCACTCGCCTCATCTGTTCGTGCCTATATGAAGAATATGAATACTGGCAGAGCCTATCAACAGTTGCGTACTATACGCCAATCCATGCGCCGTCAGGGGCAAACGCTGGACGCTGAACAGCTGGCGCTGGGTCTGACACAGTATTCAGAACGTGGCACGGACTATGTGAGAATCATTCGCTCCATCATTCGTAAAAACAGAGCATTGATGCGGAAGAGTTAAGGAAGCCACTTTGTGCCACGTTCCAAAATGCGGAACACATAGGGATGAAGATTCTTTTCATCCGGGTTATACTGCTCACAAAACGTTTCGTTCCATTCGGCCATATCGAAAGGAGGAAAGTATGTATCACCCTTAAATATAGCATGGATTTGAGTGATATATAGCCGGTTGGCCTGCGGCAAAGCAAGTTTGTATATTTGAGCACCACCCATCACCATCAACTCTTCCATTTTGCCCGCAGCCACAATGGCTTCATTCAGCGAATGCACAACCGTACAGCCTTCAATTTTAATCTTCTGTGACGTTATAACGATGTTAGTTCTTCCTGGCAATGGGCGGCCAATGGAATCAAAGGTTTTGCGGCCCATCAGAATCGGTTTTCCCATTGTGTTTTTCTTGAACCACGCCATGTCCGCGGGCAATCGCCATGGCAATTTCCCACTGGTTCCGATCAGCCCGTTTTTATCCTG
>CAZEMN010000201.1:0-2006 GCA_964513335.1 uncultured Zetaproteobacteria bacterium
TTTGCTATCAACGGCTTGTGTGGTGCAACCATTGTAACAAACATCGGGGAATCAGACCTTATCTTTTTCATATGTGGGACAGCAGTGGCCGCAGGTCGTTTGGACGAACTTCAGGTCGCCCGCAGGGTGAGGGCCAACGGCCTGCATCAAATTCCAGTTCGGAAATGGGTCGAAGTAGGGAAGCTGATCGCCGCCCATGAGCTTTGCAAGTAGTTCATAATACGGGGTAGACTCAGCCTGTGAGTTCACCTTGGCTGGAATACATTCCCGATGCTCTGCAGGACGATGTCCGGCGGCTGCTAAACATCTCGCCGCTGTTCGTTTCCCTGATGCGAACGGCGGATAAAGAAATCTGTCAGGTTCTTTTTCAATCAAAGGCAGAAGCAGTTTTGCCTGATGGTAGTCAGAGGTGGGTTCCTTCCTGCGATAGCAACGATCCGGCAGTCTATATGCGTCATTTGCGCTTGTGCAAACAGCGCGGTATGCGTCACATTATCTGGTGGGAACTGGGCGTGCATGGCGATATTGAGGTTTCATATCAGGCCATTGCTGATTTTGCTTCCGGCTTGATGGAGCAGGCGTTCAGGATGGCGGGGCGGTTGATTGAAGCACGTTTTGGCCATCTGGATGGAGGACGATTCTGTGTGATTGGCCTGGGCAAGCTGGGTGGGCGTGAGTTAAATCTTGGTTCCGACGTTGATTTGCTGTTCATCCGGGATGGAGAGGGTGAAACGACAGGTGGCAGAAGAAGCATTCCGGCGGCAGAATATTACAGCCACCTTTCAAGAATGCTGATTCGCCTGATGTCCGAGCGTACGCAGCATGGTTTGGTCTGGCCGATGGATATGCGGCTCAGGCCCGGTGGTGACGGAGCCGCAATTTGCATGAATCTGGACGCAACAGTTGCCTGGTATCAGGAGTACGGCCAGACATGGGAAAGAGCTATGCTGATCAAGGCCCGGCCTGTTGCCGGGGACCTGCAACTGGGCGAGGCATTTATTACCGGTATATCCCCTTTTATTTATCGCCGTTATCTGGATTACACCTCTGTGGCGGCGCTGGCTGACATGAAACGGCGCATTGATGTGCAAGCTGGGGCATGCGGGATTATCCCCGGATTCGACGTGAAACGCGGCAAGGGTGGAATACGCGAGATCGAGTTCGTCATTCAGTCCATGCAGTTGTTGAATGGCGGCCGCAATCCGGAGTTGAGAATTCAGGCCAGCATGCCGGCATTGTCAAAACTGGCGGAAGCAGGTCTGGTGAGCGATGGTGAGGAATCTGCACTGGGCAGCGCCTATCGGTTCTGGCGGCGAATCGAGCATGCGATTCAGGCACGCACGGGCGAGCAAACCCATCGGTTGTCTGTTGATTTTTCTGAATATTTACCAGAAGCGACTGATATCCATGATGTTGCGCAGGAAATGCTTACGCATGCAGCGGCAGTGTCGGATATCTTTACCGAACATGTCATGCCGGTCGATGAAAAAGGTGCAGACAAACAAGGTTGGCTGGATGGCGCTTATTCGGAATTACTGGAGACGCTGGATGAAGCTTCACAGGCGCGCATGTGCCTGGCGCTGGGAAAGGTTGATGCACACTTGTTGCGGGGGCTATTACCGGAGCGCAGCCGACATGAAGTTGAAGTGATTCTGAATATGGCTATGCCTCGGTGGCTGGATGACGCCAATGGCGTGACGGCTGTTGAGGCCTTTGCTGATTTGATTCACAGCATCGCGGGCCGGGCTACCTGGATTGATCTTCTGGCTACGCATCAGGGAGCGTTGAACTGGCTGATTGGCGTGCTCTCGGCCAGCCGTTATGTGGCGGACCATATCGTGCGTGATCCGTCATGGCTGGAATGGCCGCTGGCCGTGGAGCGTGGTGATTCCGATATTCAGCATGTGTGTTCCAGTCTGGGCGCGTTACGGGCGTTCGATGATGTTGGACAAGCGCTTGCCAGCATCGGCCGTCAGGTGGACCGGGCGCGTCTTTTGTGCGCTTTG
>CAZEMN010000202.1:0-1931 GCA_964513335.1 uncultured Zetaproteobacteria bacterium
CGCTTTTTTCCGATCCTCACGGATATTATGGAAAATCCAGCCGTCGAGTCCGACTCCAGCCAGTATCCATACCCAGATCAGCCATTCATACAGTCCGGTGAATTCGGTGACTTTCTTCATGCCTTCCCCGTCCTGGAAAGAAGCCAGAATCAAATAGCCTGCAATGATATGGCCGCCAAGGAGAATCAGAAGCATGGTGCCGGCCCAGAATGCAGTGATAAGCAACTGGACATTTGAGCGCGAACCGGGTCGTTTCAGTGCCATGCCTTATTGCCCTTCAAAGCCAAAACGCTTAATGCTGTCCACATGGTTCCCTTTGCCATACATAATTTCCACACGGCGCTGAAATGATTCACCGGTGTCGGGATTTTTGTATGATTCAACGTAAATGGACCGATTGGGATGCAGGTCATCCCTGAGCACGGGTGTTCCAAGTATTGATTCTACATGGAAACGGCTGTCACCCTCTTGAATGCCAGCCACCAACCCCGGCTTAAGGACATTTCCCTGATGTATGACATGCTGCAGGCAGCCGGAAAGGATAAGAAGGGTTGCCACAACCATGATTCTCATACAGCGGCCTCCACCGGCTCGTGATATCCCGCTTCCAATAGTTTGATGTATTCAGCGATACCCTTTTCCAGTGTCCATACCGGTTTCCAACCCAGTAACTCAGTCGCGCCCGAGATGTCCGCCTCCGTATGGTTCTGATAGAAATCGTACGGGTTATCAAAATAATCCACATCCAGTTTCCGGTTCAACAGGGTTTCCAGATTCAGGATAATATCATTAAAGCATCGGGCTGTACCTGATCCGACGTTGCATACGCCGGAACGTGGCGCCTCCAGCGCCGCCAGATTGGCTGAGATGACATCGCGGATGTAAACGAAGTCACGCTGTTGCTCGCCGTGTTTGAACAGGCGCGGGTTTTTCCCCGCCTTGATCTGATTGTAGAGTTGCAAAATCATGGATGCCGTCGTGCCCTTATGCGATTCTCCGGGGCCGTAAACATTAAAATAACGCAGGCCTATGACCGTGGAGGGATGCCGGTCGTGCCAGCGGCGGGCGATACGGTCCATGGAAAGCTTGGAGAAACCGTAAATATTGGCCGGTTCCTCAATGCCGCCAACCCGGTTGGGTGCGGGTGCATTACCATAGGTGGCGGCTGAAGATGCGTAAATCATGCGGGTGCCGGATTTACAACTGGCTTCGAGCATGGCTGTGAAAGCATTGGTGTTGATTTCCAGCATGCGGCGCTGGTCCAGTACAGTGGTGTCCGAAATAGCACCCTGATGCAAAATGACGGAATATGCGCCGCTGGCAATTTCCTGATGCAGCGTCGGATCAGTAATCGAGCCGGCACGCACCTCGCAGTCTACATGGACAAGGTTTTTCCAGTCCCCGAAACTGAAATCGTCCACAATGACAACATCCACACCCGGCTTTTTTACCAGAGCCGCAGCAAGATTGGCACCGATAAAACCGGCGCCTCCGGTGATAAGAATTCGTTCCGTCATCGTAACGATTCACCTGTCCCGTTTGGCCACGATGCCTGGAGGTCGGCAATGGCATGCGTTGTCGCCGGATTGCAGATGGGATAACCGACATGTGCGTTAACGCGGTGTACAATATCTTCCGCGGGCAGGGCAAGCACGGCTTCCACATCCAGTCCTGCCTCGCTGATTAATCGGGCAATCCATGTGCCCAGCCCCGGTAAATTTGAAATGCAGACCATATTGATGAGTTGTCGGCAGCGTTCCGGTGAAAGCTGTCCGCCGCTGGCGTTGGATAATTCATCCGCATCGGCTGTGGCAAGACTGTCAACCGGTCGGCACAGGAGTTTGAGAATGACCCATTCGCTTTCACGCAGAAAATTCCTGTCTTCGTGCAAGGGGAATGTGCCGGGCATGGCCTGAATCCGGGCGCTCATT
>CAZEMN010000203.1:0-1820 GCA_964513335.1 uncultured Zetaproteobacteria bacterium
CATGATTTTAAGGCGCATAGTGGTAACTATGTAACGAAAAATCAGGATATTTTGGACCGCTTCCCTGCCGCACAGTAGATTTCTCATAAGTCCGACAGACTCCTAGGGCTAACCTTCAGCGCATCTGCAGCGCGCCGATGTGCGTTGCCAGCTTCTGGAACGAAACAGGCTTATTCATGATGGTGATATGATGTTTCACGCATTCGCGCAGGTGTGTATCTTCGCCATAGCCGGTAATCATCAGGATGGGAATGACCGCATTTGTTTCACGTATGGTTTTCGCCATTTCCAGACCATCCATTACAGGCATGCGGTAATCGGTCACAATCATGTCAATTTCATTTCGATGTGTCTGATATTGAGCCAATGCGGTCTTTCCGTTCTCCGCTTTGAACACAGCCTGATTCAGACGTTTCAGCAAGCTGCCATGTACGTGCAACACTTCGGCGTCATCATCCACGAGCAGCACGGTCCATGGCTTGATTTTCTTTATTCCTATGGGAAGAGATTCCGGTACAGGCATGCTGGATACCGCCCTTAAAGCTTGTGCGCCGGCGGGAGGCAAATAAATCTTTACGGATGTGCCTTTGCCTACTTCAGATTGAACCTCGATCTCACCCCCGTGCGTCGTCACAATGCGCTTGACCATCGTCATACCCAGACCGGAGCCACCTTCATCCGCACGCGTTGTCCAGAAGGGTTTGAAGATGTTTTCCAGGTTGGCGTCGGCGATGCCGCAACCATTATCATTCACGGTGATACATACCACAGGCAGGGCATGAGCGGTTAGTGCGTGGCCTTTTACAGCCTCAACAGTGATAACAATGCAGCCTGCATCTCCGATTGCCTGAGCGGCATTTTCGATCAGGTTCAGAACCACCTGGTCAATCTGGGCCGGATTGCCCCACAATGCAGGCAGATTTGGCTGAATGCTGTTTTGCAGGCTGATATTCATGGGCAACTTGACCCGGGCCAGATTGATAATCCCCGGCAATACCGCATCCAGGTTGAATGTTTGTTGCGCCACATCCTTTTTCTGGGACATCTTTAAAAGGTTTGTGATCATCTCGGAACCGCGTTCGCCCGCTTCAATCATCACGCCTAGCTTATCCTGAATGGATGGGTCGCTGGTCTCCATTTGCAGCACTTCCGCATTGCCGATGATGTGGGTAAGTATATTGCGGAAGTCATGTGTCAGCCCCGCAATCATTGAGTTAACGTAGCCAGCCCTGTGGGCCGATTCCAGTTGGGCATGGAGTTTCTCGGTTTCGGTTACGTCCGTCATCAGACACAGACCTGTTTGACGGCCCTGCCAACGGATGCTGGTGGCCTGACACATCAGATTGCGTTGTTCGCCCTCTTCGCTTCTGCCACGAATATGAAAATAGTGCAATGTTGCGCCATCATCTTCTTCCAGCGCCAGATGGCAGCACCGGCGTATTTCATCGCCATCTTCCGCGATGGCGATGGCGTCCACATGACGACCCGTGATGGTGCGCGGCGTATAAACACTGATGGATGCGATGGCCGGATTGGCATAATTGATGCGCAGGCCTCCATCTTCGCCAGCTTCGAAGGTAAAAGCGGGGATCGGACTGCCTTCCAGCAAGTCGGCCGATTCCCGTTCAGCCCGGCGGCGCGCGTGGACGGCTTCCTCCAGACGCTTTCCAAGCATATAGGCGTAGCCCGGGATAAAAACCAACGCCAGCAACTGGATGGTCAGATATAGCCAGTCCAGCTCCAGATGCAGGTTGTAAACCGTAATGATACAAATGCCAATCATGGTGATAAAGGCGAGCGTCTGACTGTATAACAGCATG
>CAZEMN010000204.1:0-1652 GCA_964513335.1 uncultured Zetaproteobacteria bacterium
CTCAACCGGCGCGGCTATGCGCCGGCGCTGATGTGTACGGCCTGTGGCGACGTGCCGGAGTGTCCGTCCTGTTCCTTCAGGCTGACATTGCACCGGCGCAACAGGCAGTTGCGCTGCCATGCCTGCGGTTTTGTCCGTCATGTCCCGGTTGCCTGCGAACATTGCGGCGAGGATGCATTGCTGCCGCTGGGTGAAGGAACCGAAAAGGTGGAGGAACAGGTGGCTGCTGCTTTGCCGAATTTACGTATGGCCAGACTGGACCGTGATGCCATCCGCAACGAAACACGCCTGATGCGGGTATTGGTGGATTTTTCATCGGGTAAACTGGACTGTCTGGTTGGAACCCAGATGCTGGTCAAGGGACACCATTTTCCCAACGTGACACTGGTCGGCGTGGTTAATGCCGATCTCGGACTTGGCTTACCGGATTTCCGGGCGGGAGAACGTTGGTGGCAGCAGATTACACAGGTGGTGGGCCGCACGGGCCGCGGCGGGCATCCGGGAAGGATCATTGTTCAAACACGGAATCCTGAAGCACAATGGTTGTCCCGTATTGGCGGTGAGCAGGCCCGCGATACACTTGATGCTGAACTTTCTTTGAGAAAAACACTGGATTATCCCCCGTTCGCACGTTGGGTTCGCCTCATTTTTTCGGCCACGCGCAGTGATCCGGCCATTCATATGGCCGAACGTGTGGCGCAGGCATGCGCTGCGTATCTTCCGGAATCGATAAAGTGCATGGGTCCTATGCCATGCGCCATTGAACGGATCGCCACACGTTACCGCTTTGAGCTGGTTCTTCGGGAGACAACACGAAAGCATCTGCCATGGTGTCTTATGCCGTTGTTATCACGGATGGCGGTTCCATCTGCTGTACGCATGCGGGTGGATGTGGATCCGGTGGATATGATGTGAATTTACAATGGGGTCGAAAATCAGAGTGAACGTAATTCTTTGATGTTGTGGATATCAATGGTTTTACCATGCACGCTGATAAGTTTTTCATCACTAAGGTGATGCAAAATTCTGGAGAGTGTTTCCGGGGTGAGGTTCAGGTGCGATGCAATCGTTGATTTGTTTGCTTGCAGCGTGATTTGCGTTTCGTTTGTTTCATCCGCATTTACTTGAAGATGTTGTAACAAGAACCCTATGACGCGCTGTTGACTCGAGTTAAGCGTGACGGACTCCAGTTCCGTTACCAAGAGGTGCAAGCGACGGCTTAGGCCAGCCAGCATGCTACAGGCACAGGCAGGATTTTCGTTGATACATTTGAATATCACTTCGCTGGGAAGGAATAAGATTTTGGCCGGTGTCATGGCCTGAACGGTTGCAGGGCTTGGTTTTTTAAGAAAGGCCATGGCTTCAGCGAAGGTCTGCCCAGGCCCGACAATGCGTGCCACATGCTCTTTCCCCTCCATGGAGAGGAAAGAAATCTTGATATTTCCCTGAGTCGTAATGTAGAAGCCCTTGCACATATCCCCTTTATGAAAAACAAATGCATCTTTTTTCAGGGTAAGAAAACGGGCATGCTCAGCAATATATCTTAGATATTCTTCGTCCATCTCCTTGAACAGCGGAACATTTCTCAATGCCATATAGGCCTTATCAACAGTCAACCTTTCCCCTCCCACCAGGGCCTGTTCACATAAAAT
>CAZEMN010000205.1:0-1619 GCA_964513335.1 uncultured Zetaproteobacteria bacterium
CCAAGTGGCATACAAGCGCCCTGTTTTCACGCTTTTTTGAACTCGACCCTGTCTCGGGAGAATGAAATGAATGCTCACATATTCGCGCTTGCCATCGCTGCGATCCTGATGGGGCAAGCCCCTGCTCTGGCAGAACATACCACGGATAAACACGGACAGGTGATGAAGCATGGGCAAGGTTTTATCGTCAAAAAAGGTATCCGGGACGATTACACTGTCATCTTCCATGTCATGCGATCGCCAAAGGGCATGCGATACAATAAAGAGCAATATCACCTGATGGTGGTGGTCGAGAAAGATGATAAACCGGTCACCGGCTTTCAAATGACCTCCAAAGTGCTTCATCCCGATGGAAGCTCTGAACAGAAATCCATGATGCACATGGGAGAATGGTACATGGCGCTTTACAACCTGAGCCATGAACAGGGAAGGCACTGGATCACCGTGCAATTCAATATATCCGGTAAAAAATATTCCGCTGGCGCTTATTACCCGGAAATAGACTTCTCAGGGGCGTCCCGATGAAACATTCAGGATTAAAACGAATCATTATTCTATCGTCCCTGCTTATGGCTTTTCTGGCCATCGTTCCCGCCGGTTCACAAGCCGAAATCCTGAAACAAGTTAAAACCGAGAATGTTTGCATGGTTAACAATGAAGACATGGGTAAGCCGCAGATACCCATTCAAGTAAAAGGCAAAACTTACTATGGCTGCTGCTCCATGTGTGCAGGTAGCCTGACGAATGACCCGGAAGCACGCCGGGACATTGATCCAGTCAGTGGCCATGCGGTGGACAAGGCCGATGCAATCATTGGCGCAAAGGCAGATGGCAGCGTGCTCTATTTCGAGAACGAAGCCACCTTTGCCGCTTATCAGAACGCCACGAAAGGAGAATCCCCATGAAGGAAATGACGATCCGGGTTATCGACATGAAATGCGCGGGCTGTGAAGCGACCATCCGCAAAGAGCTGTTAAAGCTGAGCGGCGTCTACGATGCGCGAGCGAACTTTAAAACGGGTGACGTGTGGATACATGTAAACGAATCACGTTTCCGTATCGCGGAAGCCGATGAGGCCATCCGCAATCTCGGCTACCAGCCTGAGGAGGGTTAACCATGCAGGAAAATCTGAGTTGCTGCTGCCATGACAGTCAGGCGGTGTTTCTGGATCGCGCCATGCAACATCTTGATCTTGATGCGGCGCAAAGGAAGTTGCTGTTGCAATCCTTCCGCGAAATCACCGTTCAGATCCCGCTGGAATTGCATAAATGCGGAAAGGAAATACTGCACACCTTCACCGGCTACCGCGTACAGCACAACCATGCGCGGGGACCATTCAAGGGGGGGCTGCGTTTCCACCCCGATGTTCAACTGGATGAAGTGCGGGCGCTGGCGCAGCTGATGACCTGGAAAACTGCGCTGGTAAATATTCCCTTTGGCGGCGCCAAGGGGGGCATTACCGTTGACCCTGCGGAATTGACAGAAGATGAACTGGAAACTCTGACCCGGCGCTTTACGCAGAAACTGGCGCCAGTGCTTGGTGAACATGAGGACATTCCGGCACCGGACGTCAACACCAATCCGCAGGTCATGGCATGGATTTTCGATGAATACAGTAA
>CAZEMN010000206.1:0-1595 GCA_964513335.1 uncultured Zetaproteobacteria bacterium
TCTCCGTCTGATACTTGTCGAATGCATACAAACCCAGCCAGACACCCTCGGCCACAGCCTGCACCTTATCCGACAGACTGGCACCGCGCACATTCAATTCGGGAAGATAAAATGACACATCCCGGGCGCCGCCTTTATCCAGTTTACGCGCCGCCGTAGCTGCCAGACGCCGTAAGCCATGCAGGGTGAGTTTCCGTTCATCCCCTGTGCCGATCAGCATCACCCGCTGGGTGTACGTACCTTCCACGTGATACAGCGTACGCGATGTGTTGAATGCACCCGAAATATCAAATTTACGCAGAAAATCGGGCAGCACCTTGCCGGTCGCCTGTTGAAATGCCTTGCCGGACTCGGTCAGCTTACGCCCATCCAACAACGGCAACACCACCGCATCATCACGTTGTTTGGCGGCAGCGCCTGCCTTGACATCAATCTTGATCATTTATGCTCCTCGGGGTAAAGGTTATTTTGAGAACAATTACATTTTGTAAAAAATGTAAGGTTTTCAGGAAAATTGTGGGAATCATAGTATTTTAAACAAAAAATAAAAATAGCCTTTTGTGGCCTCATCTCATTTCACATGCAGGAGATGGTCAAAACATGCACGCACCTGTTTCATCGTATCGCGCAACTGCTCCGGGCTGCAAATCGCCGCATGGCGGCGCATGGTTTCCCACTCTGCACACGTAGTATCAACGGGCAAGCTTCCAATGGACCGCCACAATTCCACGCGCAAGGCATTTTCCATCTGCCGGTAATCCAGCCATATATCGGCCAGCCACCCGGTATGCGTTTGCCATGCTTCAGGTACGCCATCCGCTGACACCATGTGCCGCAGCACTTCCACTGTTCCACGGTGATTCCCACCAAAAGCCAAACGTGCAAACTGTGCCATAAATTCAATATCCACCAACCCACCGGCATCCTGTTTCAGATTAATGACATCAGTGTTTTTGCTGGCCAGATGCGCAAGCATCTTCCGGCGCATTTGATACACATCTTCAGCCAACTTTCCAATATCCCGTGCCTGATTCAGCACCTCACAAACAACTTCACTCACAGCAACACGGGCAGCATCAGGACCGGCAACGACGCGCGCACGGCACAGCGCCTGATGCTCCCATGTTTGCGCCTTGTGCAACTGATAGTCGCGGAACCCGCTGAGATTGGTCACCAGTATGCCACTGTTACCCGAAGGCCGCAGTCGCGCATCAAATTCAAATCCGGCACCAAACGGCGGCTTCGCTGCCAGGTATTGAATCATACGGCGACCCAACCTCTGCCCATGTTCCCAGATACTACGCCCGTCCAGCATGTCATCCGGAGATTCATGTACCAGTACAAACACCATGTCGAGATCCGAAACCAGCCCCATTTCGCGGCTTCCATGCTTGCCCATCGCCAACGCCACCAGCGGAAAATCATCCGGCAGATGCACCTGATTCCGGCATAGACGAAGCACTACATCCGTTGCCGCATCCGCCACATCCGCCATCCACGCACCGATGGTCAATGGGTCGGCGGTGTGCGCATCAATCGACAAAGCGCACAAAAGACGCGCCCGGTCCACCTGACGGCCGATGCTGGCAAGCGCT
>CAZEMN010000207.1:0-1580 GCA_964513335.1 uncultured Zetaproteobacteria bacterium
CCCTTCAAGCGTTGTTTACCCGTAGCTATTCAACAGGGTGGCTATAACTGCTCAGATCACCTCTGATTTGTTTGAGAACAAGGAAAACACATGCGATTTGCTCCTGCAAATGAGCATATTTGACGCAGTTACCGGACAAATCAAGAGTGGGCTGAGTCGTTACGTTTATTCGTAAGAAATCAGGCTATAAACCGGGACATCCTGTAAAACTTTTCGACCGTTCAGAAAAGCAAGCTCGACGACAAAGAGACACCCCGCCACGTCCGCACCAAGTTTATGCACCAGATCGACGGTTGCACGCATCGTGCCGCCAGTTGCCAGCAAATCATCCACAATCACGACCCTGTGCCCGGAGCTTACGGCATCACGATGGATTTCCAGCCGGTCTACACCGTACTCCAGTTCGTATTCCACAGCATGTACATCCGCCGGAAGCTTGCCGGGCTTACGCACTGGAATCAGCCCCAGCCCTGTTTGCTGAGCCAATGCCGCACCAAAGATGAAACCACGTGATTCAATACCAACAAGGGCATCGACGTCGGCCGGCATCTGACAAGCGAGCCCGGAAATTGAAGCCGCGAAGGCATCGCCATCCGCAAGCAAGGGGGTGATATCCTTGAAGGTAATGCCCGCTTTGGGAAAATCCGGAATATCACGAATATAGTCCCGTAAATTTATAGCCGTACTTGAAGTCACAACACCTCCTCGGAGTGAACATCATGCCTATGAATAATCTGACGCAACTTTTGTAGCGCTCCCACCTGAATCTGGCGAATACGCTCACGCGTCACCCCCATATGGCGGCCAATGGCTTCCAGTGTCCATGAATCATTGCGGGAGTTCAGGCCATAGCGCAAATAGACCACTTCCCGCTCTTTTTCAGTCAGCTGCGCCAGCCATGAATGAAGCATATCCGTACGGATGCTCTCTTCCAGACGATCACCCGGTTGTTCAGCATGTTCATCCTCGGTGACATCATAAAGGGTGAAATCCCCATCTTCATGCAATAATTCATCAGCACTTTCCGTATATTGATGCGCGCCCTGCAATGCCTGAATGCGTTCTGGTGTTTTTCCAAGATACTCGGCGACTTCCTTATCAGTCGGTTCGCGCTCCAGTTGCGTGCGCAAAACATTGGCGGTACGCATGATAGCATTAAATTCTTTGCCAATATGCACTGGCAAACGAATGGTCCTGGCCTGATTCATAATGCCACGCTCCACCGACTGCCTGATCCACCATGTAGCATAAGTCGAAAAGCGGCATCCATGCGCATCATCAAATTTCTCCACTGCGCGCATCAGGCCGATGTTACCTTCTTCAATCAGGTCGGAAAGTGGCATGCCACGATTCATGTAGCGCCTGGCAATCTTGACGACAAGGCGGAGATTGGCATTGATCATATGTTGCCGGGCTTCTTCACTGCCTTTGGCGATAGCCCGGGCAAGCTCAACCTCCTGTTCCGCAGTCAGCAGGTCATAACGCGATATTTCACGCATGTATAGTGTGATGGGATCAACACTATGGCGTTTGGCCATCATACCCCCTTGAACAATTGCCTGAAGTTTGGGCAGATTGAA
>CAZEMN010000208.1:0-1512 GCA_964513335.1 uncultured Zetaproteobacteria bacterium
CCATTGGTATGCGCCGTCAGGTAGGGTGTATCAATCTGGGCATTATTACCCAGAATAATAATTTTCGAGCCTTCGCCAATACGGGTTACCAGCGTTTTCATCTGGTGTGGCGTCAGGTTTTGCGCTTCATCCACGATGAGCCATGTACGTGTAAACGTGCGCCCACGGACAAATGACAGCGATGAAATCTCGATGCTGTACTGCGATAAATCACCCAGACCCTGAAAATCATCTTCCAGTAACAAGGTCAGATTATCCGTGACGGCGCCCATCCATGGTTCCAGTTTTTCCCTTTCTGTCCCGGGGAGGTAACCAATATCCTGTCCCATCGGTACAGTTGCACGCGTCACAACGATGCGGTCATACAAATCCATATCGAGGGTTTGATTCAGCCCGCATGCCAGAGCCAGAAGTGTCTTGCCACTGCCTGCGCGGCCCAACAGCGTCACCATATCCAGTTCCGGGTCCATAAGCAGGTTCATTGCCATATTCTGTTCTACATTCCTGGCCTGAATGCCCCATATGGTATTGCGTTCACTGCGATATGAATGAATGTCGTGCAATTGCAGATAGCTGTTTTCCTCGACCTCTGTGCAGCGAAGCACTTGCTCTTTTTCGCCAGGCAGCACAACAAAACCGTTCACACAGGGTTGAAGCATATCTTCCGGCCATTTCAAACGATAATGGCTGCCTGCCGGGCCATCCTTTGCCTCCATACCTTCGGCCATGGCGCTCCATGAATCTTCATTCAGATCGGTGTAGCCCAGTGGCAGAATCTCCATGTCTTCAACAACCTGATCGGAACGATAATCTTCGGCCACCAGCCCCAGCGCACGGGCTTTGATACGAAGATTGATGTCCTTGGAAACAAGCACCACGTCCCGATCTTCATGTTCTTTCTGTAAGGACATCGTAACAGCGATAATACGGTTGTCAGCGCTGCCGGTAGACAGAGATTCCGGTAAGATATCCAGCGCACGGTGGTTGAGTTCGAAGAACAGGCAGCCACCTCCCGGCAGTGGGCAGCCTTTCTCCAAATCGGCGCATCCTTCACTGAGGTCGTCCAGTTGACGTGATGCTTCGCGCACATTCCGGGCCAGTTCATCAAACCCGCGTTTGACCTTGTCCATCTCTTCCAGAACCACAATAGGAAGCACCACATCATGCTCATCAAATTGACTGAGCGCACGCGGGTCGTGAATCAAGACATTGGTATCAAGTACATAAATCTTTTTCTGTTCTATTTTTTGTTCTACTTTTTGTTCTAAGGGGGTCAACACTGTTTCTCCATGTGCCAGCGGCCATCATTCGGCTTGCCCGCGGCGCAAATTAGCGGTGCACTCTACCTGTGAAGAACACACCTGACAAAAATTAATCACCGCATTTTGTTGGCAATCGCCGTATTCTTGACAGCAAGGGGGCGATTGGCATCATTCGCCTCCCTTAAGCGGGAATAGCTCAGTTGGTAGAGCGCAACCTTGCCAAGGTTGAGGTCGCCGGTTCGAACCCGGT